>JAAUQA010000225.1 GCA_012032855.1 Candidatus Competibacteraceae bacterium | reverse complement strand
CAGGCCAAGGAGCTGGAAGTCACGCTCGGACCGCTTTGAAGCGATTGCCAGCGCAAGCAACCGAGCGAGAAGGTGCCGCAAACAATCGCGACACCGCCGGCAAGCACTGGTTAATCACGTTTGAAGACTTCAAGAAGGCGGTCGAGCCCTACACGCTGGATTTCGTCGCAGAGCTGGCCAAGGGCGATCCCGACGAGCCGCTGGAGCAGTTCAAGGACAAGCTGAAGCAGTTGGCCAATCTGTACATCGACCCCCAGCGCAAGGTAGTGTCGTATTGGACGATGGGCTTCAATCAGCACCAGCGCGGCAGTTGGGTCAACGAACAGGCGTATATGAACCATTTGCTGCTGGGCAAGCAATGCCAGCCGGGCAACGGCGCATTCTCGCTGACCGGACAACCGTCGGCCTGCGGCACCGCGCGGGAAGTCGGCACCTTCGCCCATCGGCTGCCCGCCGATATGGTGGTGGATAATCCCAAGCACCGCGCCCATGCCGAGGAGCTCTGGAAACTGCCGCCCAAGACCCTCAACCCCAAGGTGGGTAGCCACATCACCAAGATCATGCGCGATCTGGAAGACGAGTCGATTAAATTCGCCTGGATTCAGGTGAATAATCCCTTCCAGGCCACTGCCAACGCCAATCACTGGATCAAGGCGGCCCGCGAGATGGACAACTTCATCGTCTGCGCCGACGCCTATCCCGGCATCTCCGCCAAAGTGGCGGATTTGATTCTGCCGGCGGCGATGATCTTCGAGAAATGGGGCGGCTACGGCAATGCCGAACGGCGCACCCAATTGTGGCGCGAGCAGGTGCCGCCTCCGGGTCAGGCGCGTGGCGATCTTTGGCAGGTGCTGGAATTCTCCAAGCGCTTTACCCTGCAAGAAGTCTGGGGGCGACCAGCCGGTGCCGGGCCTCAAGGAAGAAGGCTTCGCAGACGGCCAGTTGCCCAGCGTGCTGGCGGAGGCCGAAGCCATGGGCTATAAGCCGGACAGCACCTTGTACGAGGTGCTGTTCGCCACCGCGGCCAACAAGCAGGTGAAATGGCCCGACCCGGTCGCCAAGGGCCATGACAATCATATCGCCAAGCTGCTGGGCGAGGATTGGTTTCCGGAAAAAGCCCTGTTCGAGGAATACGCGCAATTCGGCCGCGGCCATCATCACGACCTGGCCGAGTTCGACGTCTACTACCGCGACGATGTGCGCGGCCTGAAGTGGCCGGTGGTCAACGGCAAGGAAACCGAATGGCGCTTCAACGAGAAATACGACCCCTATGTGAAGGCCGGCAGCGGTTTCGAGTTCTACGGTCCGGCGCTCAAGGCGCTACCCAGCGGCGATCTGGATCAAGTGACCAACCCGGAGAAAACCGCGTTGGTGGGCAAGGCGAAGATTTTCTTCCGACCCTACGCCGCGCCGGTCGAGCAACCCGATGAACAGTACGATCTGTGGCTAACCACCGGACGGGTGTTGGAACACTGGCACAGCGGCACCATGACTCGGCGGGTCCAGGAATTGCACCGCGCCGTGCCTTCCGCCCTGCTGTTCATGCATCCGGAAGACGCCAAGGCCCGTGGTCTGCAACGTCAGGACAAGGCCTGGATCGAATCCCGGCGGGGGCGCATCCAAATGGTGGTGGAGACCCAGGGCGCAACCGGATGCCGCGCGGCTCGGTATTCGTGCCGTGGTTCGACGAGAGCATCTACATCAACAAGCTGACCCTGGACGCCACTTGTCCCTTGTCCAAGGAAACCGATTTCAAGAAATGTGCGGTCAAGGTCGTCAAGGCTTGAGTACAGGGCCGCCGCTATGAAATCGCACAACCCGGCGCGCGCCGATTCTTCACCAAGTTGGGGCAGGGATCGGCCCTGGCGGCCACCGGCGGCTTGCTGTGGGCGTATCTATTGCAGCAGCAGGCGCAGGCTACCCGGTACGCGCTGCGTCCGCCGGGCGCACGCGGCGATGACGATTTCAACGCGCTGTGCATCAAGTGCGGTCAATGCGTGCGCGCCTGTCCTTTCGATACCCTCGATTTGGCGGCGGCGGGAACCGCCATTCCCATCGGTACACCGTATTTCACGCCGCGGGAAATCCCGTGTTACATGTGTCCCGATATTCCCTGCCAGCAGGCTTGTCCCACCGGGGCGTTGAATCCGGAGCTGGAAACGATCGCCGCTGCGCGCATGGGCTTGGCGGTGATCGACCCGGAAAACTGCCTGTCCTGGCAAGGGTTGCGCTGTGAAATCTGTCACCGGGAATGCCCGTTGCAGGGTGCGGCGATCAGCATCGAACATCACCCCCGTCAACTCAGCAAGCACGCACTGTTCGTGCCGGTGGTGCATAGCGACCACTGCACCGGCTGCGGCGTCTGCGAGAAAGTCTGTCCGACTCAGGAAGCCGCCATCAAGGTGGTGCCACCCGAACTGGTACAAGGCAAGATGGGCGAGCATTATCGATTGGGCTGGACGGTGGAAACGCCGATCACCGAACACTTCACGCCCTCGCAAGGCGCTTCGCAAGGCGTTACGCCACCCGCCGCCGCACCTGGCCTGGATTATTTGAACGAGGACGGGCTGTGATCGATAGCGCAAGTGACCCTAGGCTCGGTCCCAACGGGCGGCCGGTACGCCCGTTCGTGTTGCCTGCCGATTGGCGCGGCAAATTGTGGGTATGGCGTTTTCTGATTTTGCGGCGCGTGTGTCAGATCGGCGTGCTGCTGTTGTTTTTCGGCTCGCTGCATTGGGCTTGGCAGATTGCCGGACAACCGCTGCTGAGCGGCAATCTCAGCAGTTCCGAAGTGGTGGGCCTGATTCCCATGGCCGATCCCTTCGCCGTTTTGCAAATTCTATTCACGGGGCATTGGGTGCAGACCGAAGTGCTGATCGGTGCGCTGATCGTACTACTTGCTATGGGGTGCTAGGCGGGCGGGTGTGGTGCTCGTGGGTCTGCCCTGTCAATATGGTGACCGATTTGGCAGGTTGGCTGCATACGCGGCTCGGCATCCGCGACGCTATTCATTTGGGCCGCCATCTACGTTATGCGGTGTTGGGGTTGACCTTAATCCTGTCATTGCTCACCGGCGTGGCCGCTTTCGAGTGGATCAGCCCGATCGGCATGGTGCATCGGGAATTGCTGTACGGCATCGGCTGGGGTTGGACGGCGGTGCTGGGCGTGTTGCTGTTCGATGTGTTGATTTTGAAGCACGGTTGGTGTGGCCATTTGTGTCCGCTGGGGGCGTTCTATGCGGTGGTGGGGAAAGTTGCACCGCTACGGGTGCGTTTCGATGCCCCGACTTGCACCCATTGCGGAGAATGCGCCAAGGTCTGTCCCGAACCGCAGGTGCTGAATCTGAAACAAGCCGCTGAGGCGGGACTGATCGCCTCCGGAGAATGTACCAACTGTGGGCGCTGTGTGCCGGTTTGCCCGGAAGGCACCTTGAGTTTCGACTGGCGCGCCCACATCCATCGTCATCCTACCGCTTCCCTGCTGGAAAATCGCCAGGGGTAAAACTCATGAACCGAATCGCTTTATTGAATGTCTTGCTCGTGCTGATTGCTATGACTTCCATTGGCCAAGCCGATGAGCCCATCCCAGCCGATGAGATGGGTTTGGAGAAATCCAGCGTGTTCGATGTGCCTGTCCCTCAAGCGTTTTCTTACAACGAAGCGTTTCCCGGCACCGTTGATAATCTCCCGCAGGCTTATCCCGGCGTGCCGCCGCAGATTCCCCACGCCATCGACCTGTTTTTGCCGGTCACCAGGGAGAATAATCTGTGCCTGGGTTGCCACGATTACCAGCAATTCAGGGACCAAAAGGACAAAGTCTTGGTAACCCCCATGCCGGCTAGTCATTACACCGATCTGCGTAGTGCGCCCGAAAAAGTTGCGCAGCAGGTGGAAGGGGCTCGTTATGTGTGTACGCAATGCCACGTGCCGCAGGCGGAGGTTAAGCCTTTGGTGGAGAACAGCTTTCAGGGTTTGACAGACTGAGTAATGAAGGAACGATAATTATTGACCGTTGTCTTTTCTAGTATTCTACTGAGTATCGAATAAGGTACTGGAATTGGTAATGAACAGCATCCCCGCCCAAGAAATCAAACGCTGCGGTATTTCCGCGGTAGACGACGCACTGGGGGAAGGCCCTGTGCATATCATCAAAAACAACCGTCCTCAGTATGTTGTGATGACCGAAGAACGCTTTCAGGAATTGCTGGAGGCTGAACAGAACGCGACTCTTTTCAGCATCCGTGCTTCACTGGAAGATGTGAAAGCAGACCGGGTAACCCGTTACGACAATGTCGAAGACCTGATGCAGCGTCTCGAACGGGACGAGGATGAATGACCTTCACCCTGGTCACGACTCGGCATTTCGAGCGGCGTGCCCGCAAGTTTCTGCGTAAACATCCGAACCTTAAAACGCACTTCAAGAACACCTTGGAGCAGCTGCGACAGAGTCCATTCGAGCCGAAACTCAAAATCCACGGGTTAACCGGCAAGCTCGTCGGGCTTCAAGCTGTCAGCATTACACACAGTTATCGAATAGTTTTGACGGTGAAGGTCACGCAGCAAGAAATTATCTTGCTCGACATCAGCACTCATGACGAGGTGTATTGATGAGAGTCACCGCCAAGCAGATTCACCAATGGGCAAGCTCTCTTGAGGCTAGATCATATTTCCGCGATTGGTGCGCCGACTTGCCTTGGACGTTACCACAGTTACTCACATTGCTTTGGTCAAGCCTTTGGTGGAGAACAGCTTTCAGGGACTCACTCAGTAATTTTCAAGGATGGCTATTCCCTGCGTAACTCGTTTCAGTGGCGCCGAAAAAAGTATATACTTCGGATGTACATAAAAACATGGAGCGCCAGCCATGCAGACAGCACGTATTTTCACCAACGGTAACAGCCAAGCAGTTCGTTTACCCAAGGAATATCGCTTCCAAGACGATGAGGTCATCATCAAAAAGGTCGGAGGTGTCGTAATGCTGATTCCCAAGCGCTATTCAGCAGCCGATTTAGCAGCGCTTCTGGATGAAATCGGTCAACCGGACATAGAACGAGATTCACTACAAGACCAGCAAGAACGTGACTTTACGTGACGCGTTTCCTATTAGATACAGACAGTTGTATCTATCTGCTAAATTGCCGACCCGGACACGAAAACATTCTGCAACGCATGGATGGTCTGAACTATGGTGAGGTGCTTATCTCTGCAATCACGTTGGCCGAGTTGCGCTACGGTATTGCCGCGAGCCGGCGGCGTGCAGCCAATCAAGGTAACCTCGAACTCTTTCTCGCCCAGTTCGAAGCTGCAGCCTTCGATGAACATGCCGCTGCGATTTATGGTCCCATCCGCGCCCATTTAAGGGTAAAAGGTACGCCGATAGGTTCTCTGGACACCCTGATCGCTGCGCACGCACAATCTCTGCAAGCCTCATTGGTGACCAATAACATTGCTGAGTTCTGTCGAGTTCCCGATCTTGCCCTGGAAAACTGGCTTGAGCCGCTGTGAAGTCAATGGATGACAAATGAATTGCGTTCAAGGATTCACCGCAAGGAGTGCGCGGATGATGATTGGCCAGTGATGAATGCGGGCTCACACCTCCAACAAGCAAAACCGGGGTCGATTCCATCAACCCTGGCTGCAATTTCACACCAACAGCAGCTTTAGCGCTTTATGTCAGTCGCAGATCCGGAGGGTAGGCGTCTTACCTGATCGCGGGCGGCGGCAAAAGCGTCGCTTGCCGAGGCGCAGTGCTGAATCGCCCGATCAACGTTAGTGGTCGAGAACTTGCGCTGGGTTTGCTCGACCTGATTCAGACAACCGCGCAGTGCTACTTCAGCACTTCCAAGCTGAGCATCAACGTTGTCTGTATAAGCCGCATCTGCAAGGGTTTTCGTAACGTTCCACTCCCAGCTGTCATTGAC
>JAAUQA010000224.1 GCA_012032855.1 Candidatus Competibacteraceae bacterium | reverse complement strand
GATGCCCGACGCCCCCGACTCTCATGCACCCATGAACCCCGAACCCGGCGAACTCTCGCTCGTGCGCGGCGACCCCGCGTTTCGCGTCATGCGCCGCATCGGGCTGATCCCGCGCGAAGGCCTGGGTGTGGGCCGGCGCATCCTGGCACTCGCCCTCGTCACCTGGGTTCCCATCGTGGTGTGGGGCGTCGATCCGCGGGCGTGCGATCTCGGGCGCGCTCGACGAACCGCTGCTCCAGCACTTCGGCGTCGGCCAGCAGCAGCAGGCCTTCGTGCACGGTGGCGTTCTGCGGGCGAAAGAACAGCTCGGCCGCGCGCAGCGTGAAGGGATCCGCCATGCCATCCAGGGCGTTGCGCAGGCACAGCTGGCAAAGCTGCTGGAGGAACAACGCCGGTGTGCCGCCGCCCCGTTGCGGGCCAGATCAGATAGGCGGCCTCGGAGTGCACCACAGCCCTTGGCAGGTGTTTAGGTATTGCTGCGCTCGCTGGCGCATTGGGCAGAACCACGATCTTACCGATGTGACGTGATTGCTGCATGGTCCGGAAGGCTTGGTGGATGCGCCCAAGCGGGAATACCCGATACGGCAAGGGACGGAAAACATCTTCCGCAAATAGGGCCATCATGCCTTGGAATAGCTGCTTCGCTAGGGTTGGGCGGTTAGTCAGCAATTGATCGGCGTCGATGCGAAATAGGTAATATTATTACGGAACGGACGCAGACCGATCTTGCTATCGGCGTAAAAATCCCGCTTGCCCAGTTCGAGAAACCGGCCGAACGGGCGTAGGATGCGGAGATTGCGTTCGATAGCTTCGCCAGCCAGCGAATTGAGCACCACATCCACCCCCTCGCCGCCGGTCGCGTCGACTATCGCATTAGCAAAGTCGAGCGAACGGGAATCATAAATTTTTCCACACCGAGCAATGCCAGAAAGTCCCTTTTCTCTGGAGTGCCAGCAGTGGCGAATATCTCGGCGCCAATGTATCGCGCGTACTGAATTGCAGCTAGTCCGACGCCACCAGCCGCGCCGTGGATCAATACCCGCTCTCCGGGTTGTACTTGGGCCAAGTGGTGTAACGCGTAGTAGACGGTAAAAAAGGCGCTTGGGATGGTCGCTGCGGCTTCGAAGGACAGCTGCTGCGGTTTTAAGGCCGTTGCAGTGGTCTTGGCGATAATCCGATTGGCGAAACAGCTCGGTGCAAAACACACCACCTCGTCGCCGACTTGAAAGTCTGCAACGGCATCCCCGACTTGCTCGACGATGCCGGAACATTCCATTCCCAGCGTGGGGCCGGCAAATCCGTCCTCAACCGCCTCGTCCTGTAACAGCCCCATCGCCCACATGACATCGCGGAAATTGAGCCCAGCGGCGCGTACCTGTACCTGGATTTCGTCATCCCCGACTTGGCGGGTTTGCTGACGGTGCCATTGGAGATTATCCAATGAACCGGGGGCGCTGAAATCTAGGTGGTAGTCGGTGTTTTCCGGACGGGGCGTTTCATCCAATAATTCAGGCAAGATAGTGCGTAGCCGCAGACCGTAACGGGATTGCCCGTTGAGGATCACCTCGTCCTCATCATCAACCGCATCCAATTCCCGAATCAGGGCCTCTGCTGCACTTCCAATAGGGTCCTCGCCTTGCAGATCTACAAGCCTACAATGCAGTGCCGGATGTTCGTTGGCAATAACCCGTCGCAAGCCGGTCAGCGCCCATTGAGAAGGTACGGGTGTTGCTGCGCTTTCTTGCTGAGCGGGATGGACTAACCCATTGGTGGTGACGATTACCAACTGCGGTGATTTATCGTAAGCGATTTCCGCTAGCGCTTGAACCAGATGCATGGTGGCCAAGCAACCGAGTTGCTGATCCACCAATGGGTCGGTTTCCTCGGGATCGATGGCGGTCTGTAAACCAAGCAGATTGATGACCACCTCTGGATAGTCCTCTTGCTGCGCTAAATCCGACAATAGGCCGCTAAAGTCTTCACGTTCGGTGGCAGCAAGGTTAATGTCCGGATCTGCTGTTCTTGTCTCACCGATCATCGCCCAGCAGGTTCGGGTTGCTGTGTTCGCAAGGCCGTTGAGCATGGCTTGAGCCAAAGTATGGCTTGATACCGCGATCAGAGCTGAGGATAAGCACGGAACGCGATTCCGTTGTAGGTTCTTCAGTCACCGGCGCCAATGGGGGGGGTTGGGAGGGCCAAGCAGCGAGCAAAAAGGCGTTGCGCAGTGGAACCTGCTGTGGGGACAGCAGTTCAACGGCACGGTAGTCGGCCTCCGTTAAGGCCGCAAGCCAGCACCTTTCGGGTAAAGCGCGAGAGATAGGAGTCTTATCGGACCGTTCCGCCACCCACCAAGATGGATGTATCCCTTCCACCAGATCCATTGAGCGAGTTGGGTTCCGGCCAACGAATAAAGCCAATCCTTGTGGCCGTAATTGCCGTTGAATCCAGGCAAGATCCCGTGATAACTGAACCGTGCGACTCGACAAGTCCCAGGATACTACCAGATCATAGTGATGTTCGGGTTGCTTATCCTCAGCACTGAGTCGCCACGTCGAAACGTTCGGATGGGTGCTGAATTCACCCTCAATGAATGCAAGAACGTCTTCTTCCGGGCTGGCGACGACATAGTCAAATCCATCCTTGGGCAGTAGCGGTAATAAGCTGTATATCAACTCGGGCTGTTCATGGCCTAAATGCAGTAGTCTAAGGCGTCTGTGATTGCTCCAATGGTGGACGAACTCAGCGATTGCCGCACGTAGTCCCTCATTGACCGGCCCCAAGCTAATAGAGTTGTCACGCAAATGGGTTAGTATGGCTGAGCCTTGCGGGTTCTGTAACCAACCGGGCTCGGTGTTTCCTTTCAGCACAGCAGCTAGATTTAGACCACAGCGACCAATTTGCACCAGTTCAGGTAGTAGTTCGGCATGTTCCGCCAACAGCAGGCGCCAGATATCTTGCGCCGGAAAAATCGATTTATCGGGGTTGAGCTGCCACCCCTCCGTGGTATTCAGTAAATAGCCATCGTCTTCGGCAAGGCTTAACAGATAGCGGATTAGGGATTCTTGGTCGCTGAGAACGCCATGTTGTAAGTCCTCTCGGGTTAACGTGCCGTCCGTATTCAGCAACGGTAATAGCGTCTGATACGCAAAGGCCCCAGCTAAAGCATCAAGTAGCGGTTCCACCTCCTCTTGATAGATCTCATGCTGGTTTTGTGCAACGGTTTTCAAGACCGCTGTCGCCATCGCCGATGAAACAGCTTCTAGTGTTGTTGAATCTGGCGGAACCCGGACTGCAGGTGGATCACAAACGACCGGCTGAAAACGATAAAGAGCTGGCAAAGATCTGACCGAACGCAATTCCAATCGCCTGAACCGACAGCCGGATAAATGCGCAACGAGAACCTTATCCTCGTCAAATAAGGAAAAGTCTGCAACCACCGAACGGACACTGGTTTTGATCAGATGCGTCGCGCAGAATTGGGGGACCTTGCTGGGTTGAAGCAAAACAACACGCCCCCATGACCGTCGGTAAATAGAGGCAATTTTCCGCATTACCCTCGAACTGCATGAGGATAGCAAACAAGGTCTGCAAACAACCATCTAGCAGACTTGGATGCAACAGATACCCGCCTAAGTCCGTGGTGTCGGTGGGTGGTTTGCATAGTTTCGCCCAACTCCATTCGGCGTTACTCCAGAGTTCATCGACGCACTGAAAAGCCGGTCCATAATGGAGTCCTAACCGTTGAGCTATGTTGTAATGATCAGCGGACCGACGGTGGGTTCCAGATTGGATCAATGAGAGCAGTTCTGCGTCCGGGTGAGAAATGCGCTGCTCTGTGCCGCGCAGCAATTGACCGACGGCGTGGATAATCCAACCACCCGTTTCCAGATAACCCCGGCTGCTGATGGTGAATGAACCGATTTCCCCAGTAACTGCGAATTGCAAAACTCGAGACTTGTTTTCGGTGAGTTCCAGCGGACGCAAAATGTCCAACTGCTCGATTTCTAGAGGTGCTTCGTCAAACAGCGCTGCGGCAGCGGCAAATGCCATTTCGGTGAACGCCGCAGCGGGAAGCAGAGTAGCCCCGTTAACGACATGATCTGCGAGCCAAGGAAACAAATCGGTATCAATCAGACTTTGCCACTCCATTGTAGTGGCAGACTGACGAAAACCGAGCAAGGGGTGCTCTCGCTCGCCATGCAAATAGCGTAACGATTCAGGTGTTTCTTCGAACCAGTGATGCTCTTTGTTCCAGGGATACAAGGGCAATGGGACTTGGTGTGACGGTCCTCCCCGATACAGGCGGCGAAAGTCGACCTTGCCACCGTGCACGTAGATCTGGCCCAAACCGCGGGCCAGTTGGATATCTTCGGGTTCCTTGCGGTCCAGCGTACCGATCACAGCTGCATGAGATTCTCGGGCTCGAATGGTCTCATTGAGATAGTACTGAAGAATGGCATGGGGCCCTAATTCCAGAAAAACTTCGTGTCCTTCCTGAACCAATAACTCGACGGCATCGTGAAACCGGACCGGACAACGGACGTTCCGCCACCAATATTGCGCATCTAATTCGGAGCCTTGTAGATCATTCCCGGTTACTGTAGACACGAAACGGATCTGTCTAGCTTTAGGTTTTAATGGTTGCAAGGCAGAGCACAACCCGTCCTCAATCGTGTCCATGACGCGACTGTGAAAGGCGTAATCCAAATCCAGAAGCCGGTAAAATATGTTGCGCGCGGTCAGTCGTTCGCCAAGCAGTTGCAAGTCTGTCAACGGTCCGGCCAAGGTGATCGATTTAGGGCTGTTTACGGCGGCAATCTCGATGCGCTCATCGAAATCAGCGATTTCCCGGCGCGCATCGTCGACGGATAATGCTGCAGCGGCCATACGGCCTTGTCCTTGGGTGTGTTGCTGAAACCGACTGCGTTCGAAAATTACCTTGACGGCGTTTTGTAAATCAAGGATTCCAGCGGCGTAAGCAGCGGCGACTTCACCGACGCTATGGCCCAGCACCGCGGCGAAAACCACGCCGCGTTCGCGTAACACTTCCCACAGGGCAACCTGAATGGCAAATAACAATGGCTGGGCGATATCAGTCATGGCTAGTCGTGACTGCTCTTCGTCAGCGAATAATTCGTCGACTATCGACCATTGTGTATGAACCGATAAAGCGCTATCCACTGTTTCTATCCAGCGCCGAAACTCCGGCTCCGTTTCGAACAATCGCCTGCCCATGCCTAACCACTGGGCGCCGTTGCCGGAAAACACGCCGACGATTCGACCTGCTCCAGCGTGGCAATGCGCATGGCAGATACCAGCGGGTTTGGGGCCCGTCGCGAATGAGTCCAATGCGCCAGCGATTTCGGCGCGGTTGGTGCCGAGTACAGCCAGCCGATAAGAATGATGTTCGCGACGCATGGCTGCAGCACGGGCGATCTCTACGAATGATAATGATTCGTCGGCAACCAGTTTTAGATAACTATTCGCTAAGGTATTCAGCGATTCTTTACTGCGTGCAGAGATCAGCAGGGGTGCGATATAACCTGCTATTTTTTCCGGTTCTTTGGTAACGACTGGTAAATTCGGGACAAACTCGCTTAGCAGTGCATGTGCGTTGGCCCCACCAAAACCGAAGGAATTCACTCCGATCAATACGGGGCCACTTGCGTTTGACAAGGGGGTCGGGCGGGTGACCACACGGAGATTCAGATCAGCGAACGGGATGTTGGGGTTGGGTATGGAAAAATGCAACGACGGCGGTACAAGCCTGTGTTGTAGACACAAGATCACTTTGCTCAGACCTGCCATACCCGAGGCGGATTCCAAATGACCGATGTTGGTTTTGACTGAACCGATCAGCAGTGGATTGTTAGCTGTTTTATGGCTGCCGATAGCCCGTCCCACAGCCTCTGCTTCTACCGGGTCC
>JAAUQA010000223.1 GCA_012032855.1 Candidatus Competibacteraceae bacterium | reverse complement strand
GTCATGCCGAGATCTTCGAGCGCGATGGTCAACTGTGGTTACGTGATTTCGGCAGCGTCAATGGCACTTTCTTGAATCGACAACGGGTTAGCGGCGAGCACGAATTGCACAGCGGTGATATTCTGCACTTCGGCTCGCAAGAGTTTCGCATCACTTACAAATCCGCTATTTTGCACACCGACAGACCACCACCTGGAGATGCCACCATGGATATCCCGGTCATGGATCTGCCGCAAGGATTTGTCAATTGTGAAGCCGAATTCAACCAAATGTTGCGGCAACGGGCAGTGATTCCTCATTATCAGCCGATAGTACGGATGGTCGATCACAGCGTGGCCGGTTACGAATTGTTGGGCCGAGGTGGGCTCGACGGCTTACCCAGCGGCGCATGGCCGCTGTTGCAAATCGCGCGCAGTTTGGGTAAAGAAGTCGAACTCAGCGAGCTGTTTCGACGGGTCGGTGTGCAGCAAGCGGTGGCGTTAGGCAATCGTTATTACCTGTTTTTCAACACGTTGCCTACCGAGATGAATATTCGTTTCCTGCAACGGTCTTTGCGCGAACTCCGCGAATCCGCCCCCGAGTTGCCCTTGGCTATGGAGATTCACGAATCGGCGATAACCAATCTGGATACCATGCGCAGCCTGCGGACGTTGCTCAAGGAACTGGACATGAAACTGGTCTACGATGATTTCGGCGCTGGCCAAGCCCGCCTAGTGGAGCTCATTGAAATACCGCCCGATTGCCTGAAGTTTGATATTTCCTTGATCCGCAATATCCATAACCAGTCCCCACAGGCCCAACAAATGCTGCAAACATTGGTGCGCATGGCGCGGGATTTGGGCATTCAAACGCTGGCCGAAGGCACTGAATTGGCTGAAGAAGTGGAGGTCTGTGGTCGTTTCGGCTTCGATCTTGCGCAAGGCTTTTATTTCGGCAAACCGTCCCCTCATTTCCAAGATACGCCGTGAATAATACAGGCGTACTCTCCGGCAAAGCCATGCTGATCAAGCCGCGTCCGCGCAACGATACGATCCATGCCCAGGCTCTGGAAGCCGGTTTGTCACCTTTGCAGGCTCATATTGTCGCCGGCCGTTTAGTGGATTTCGCCGGCAATCTCGATAGGATTGTGAATCCGGCGTTGCGTTATATCGACCATCCGGAATTGCTGCAAGATTGCGATAAAGCCGCGAAACGCATCGCCCGGGCTTTACGCGAAGGAGAACGGATCGGCATTGTGACCGATTACGATGTCGATGGCGTGACCTCTCATGCGCTCATTCAGCGGGCATTGACGGTCTACTTTAATTGTCCCGCCGCCCGTATCGACAGCTTCATCGGCCATCGGGTGAATGATGGTTATGGAGTCAGTAAAAAACTGACTGAGCGTATTTTGTCTCAACTCGAACTGCCAACCATTATCATCACGGCTGATTGCGGGTCTTCCGATGAAGCCCAGGTGATCCGCCTGCAACAAGCGGGTATTGATGTCATCGTTACCGATCATCATGCCTTACCCGTCACCGGCCCGCCCTCCTCAGCTTATGCGGTGATTAACCCGTTGCGGGTGGATTGCTCCTATCCTGATACCACCGTGGCCGGATGTATGATCGCCTGGTTATTGATGTCACGGGTTCGTAGCCGGCTGATTGAAGATGGCCAATTGTTTGCCGATGCGCCAAAACTAGCCAAGGAACTGGACTATGTCAGTTTGGGCACGGTAGCGGATTGCGTCAGCATCCGGAACCCCGATCAACCGAGCGGTGGTCAATGTCGGGCTCAGTCAAATGAACGCCCTCAGCCGCCCCTGCTGGCAGGCCATGCAGACCTTATTAAACCGCAACGGTCAACAATTCTGCGCCGAAGATCTCGCTTTTCAGATCGGTCCTCGGATCAATGCCCGCTCGCGGATGGCCGATCCGTATGCCGCTCTGCATTTTCTATTGGCCACCGATCATCAGGATGCCTTGCATTATCTGAAATTGTTGGATTCCGATAATCAAGATCGCAAATTCATCGAACGAGACATGACCGAAACCGCCAAACAGCGCGCCGGCGCTCTGGTTGAGCAGGGTTTCTCTTCGCTAGTGATTTATCTGCCGGAAGGCCATCCGGGGGTGCAAGGGATCGTCGCATCCCGCTTGGTAGAAGCTTTTGGCCGCCCCGCTATCGTACTCTGCGATTCCCACGAACCGACGCAGTTGACCGGTTCAGCAAGAGGCATCGCAGAATTGCACTTGCGCGATGCCTTGCAAGAGATTGTAGACATTCGCCCGGATTTGTTGATCAAGTTCGGGGGACATAAACATGCGGCGGGACTAGCGATTGAGCGGGCTTTACTGAATGACTTTCAGGTTGCATTCGAACAGGCGGTGTGCGCGCAGCTGGGTGATCGGACCCTAGCTCCCGTCATTTGGACAGATGGAACATTGCCGGCTGAGTCGTTCTCCTTGGATACGTTAGTGGAATTGGACCGTTTGCAACCCTATGGGCGTGAATTCGAGGCACCGATTTTTGAGGGCCACTTCGAAGTGGTGGGGATACGCGCGGTTGGCGCGGAGCCCATTCATCTTTCCCTGCAATTACGTGCATTCGATGCGGTATTATCGGCCATCTGGTTTCGGGCCCTAGAAGCAGCGGGAGACCCCTTGCCGTTCGCTATTGGCGACCCCATTCATTGTGCGTATCAACTGAATGAAAATACCTTTCGCGGCAAGACAACATTGCAATTGATCGTCAGGCATGCCGCTAAGACCGATGCCTAAACGAACCGCATCCAAGATTCACCAGTAGCCGTATTGGATGTTTTCAAAGCAATCCATTGTTATGCCTGTACGACAACTCACATTGATCCGCTGGATTGCCAAGCCGCTGGTATTCATACTCAGCCTGTTACCCCTGCTGGGCTTGTTTTGGCAAGGATTGGGCGTCAATCCGGTGGAGACATTGACCCATCACTCCGGCGAATGGGGATTGCGTTTGCTGCTGATCACGCTGGCGATCACCCCGCTGCGGCGGATAACGGGGTGGTGTTGGTTGTTACGCTTTCGCCGGATGTTGGGCTTATTCGCGTTTTTTTACGTGGTCCTGCACTTCGCCACGTATCTGGTATTCGATCAGTTCTTTGATCTGCACGCCATTATTCAAGATGTGCTTAAACGGCCCTATATTACGGTAGGGTTCGTCGCATTTTTTGTTGTTGATACCGCTCGCCGCCACCTCGACCAACGCTATGATGAAACGCCTGGGCGGCCGTCGTTGGCAACGGTTACACCGACTGTTTTATGTGGTTGGGGTGTTGGCCGTGCTGCACTATCTCTGGTTGGTTAAGGCCGATTTAACAGAACCGCTGGTATACGGCGCTGTGCTGGTTTTATTGCTGGGCTATCGGGTGATTTACCACTACCGCACAATGCTACTGAGGTGCTGGCACGCTCAAGTGTCTTCTACTGTCACCGGATAGTTATCAATCAGCCTCGCTCGTCCCAACCAAGCTGCCGCAATGACAATCAACTGATAATCTGCGGATTGCGGTTCGGCTAAATCCTCGGCTCGGCGGATATGCACATAATCCGGTTTAAAACCCGCTGCCGTAAGCGTTTGTAATGCGTCTATTTCAATAGCTGGAAAGTTACGCTCGCCTGTCAGCAGGCGCTGCGCTGCTACTTCCAACGTGGCGTGCAGAGTAGGAGCTGTATGCCGTTCCGTGGCCGATAGATAACCGTTGCGGGAACTCATCGCCAAACCGTCGGTTTCCCGCACTGTAGGCACCCCGACAATATCGATCGGCAGATTAAGATCAGCTGTCATACGCCGGATGACCATCAGCTGTTGCCAGTCCTTTTCGCCGAATACCGCCACATCGGGTTGCACCATATTGAATAACTTGGCCACCACCGTGGCTACTCCGGCAAAATGTCCCGGCCGCGCTGCACCGCATAATATCGTTGACAGACCCGGCACCTCGATTTGCGTCATGTGTTCCAGTGGCCGAGGATAAATTTCGCTGGTACCGGGAGCGAACAGCAAATCGGTTCTATACTCAATTAGTTGCGCACAATCCTGTTCCAAGGTGTTGGGATAATTCTGCAGATCTTCTTGCGGACCGAACTGCAGTGGGTTTACGAAAATGCTGGCCACGCAACGTGGGGCCAATACGCGGGCGCGATCCACCAAGGCGAGATGGCCCTGATGCAGATTACCCATAGTCGGCACCAGAGCGATCCGTTCACCGGCTTGTCGCCAGGTTCGCACTTGAGTGCGCAGTTCATCAATGCGATGGACGATTTGCATTGCCGGACCCTCAAGCTAAACAGTGTTCAGGGCCAGGGAACTCGCCCTGTTGGACCGCACGGACATACGCTTTAATCGCATCCTCAATACTGGTCTGACCTTCCAGAAAATTCTTGGAAAACCTGGGCCGCCGCCCCGGTGTAATGCCCAACATGTCATACAACACCAAGACTTGCGCATCGCAGGCCGGTCCGGCGCCGATACCGATCAACGGGACCTCCAAAGCGTCAGCCAACCGAGCTGACAGATCGGCTGGAATACACTCCACCAACACCACATCGGCGCCGGCATCTTGCAATCGCAGCGCGTCATCCAGCAGCCGTTGGGCTGCGCGTTCTTCACGTCCTTGTACGCCATATCCCCCTAATTTATGGACCGATTGCGGCAGTAACCCCAAATGCGCGCAAACGGGCACACCGTTTCGGCTCAGTTGTCGTATCGTTTCGGCCAGTTCGCCGCCGCCTTCAAGCTTCACCATTTGCGCATAACCCTCTTGCATGAGTCGGGCGGTATTGCGCAACGCTTGATCCAAAGTGGCATAGCTCATGAACGGCATGTCGACCATCAACAGCGGATAATGGCAGCTGCGGGCGACGTTGCGACAGTGATAAATCATCTCGTCGAGGCTGACCGGGATCGTGGTCGGTCGGCCTTGAATTACCATCCCTAGCGAGTCGCCGACCAAAATAATATTCACTCCGGCTGCGTCCAGTATGGCGGTAAAACTGGCGTCATAAGCCGTCAGGACGGCTATCTTTTCGCCTTCCCGCTTCATTTTTCTCAAGGTCTTCACGGTCACCGGCCTACGGCGCGGTTGTTCTTGGCCGTTATACATTGTGCTCACTCTTTGCGTTGACCCATCGGCGTATATCCCGCATGAGCATGGGAACTGCGACAGGCATAACGCCGGGGTTCTTCGGATTAGGCATCAGGTAGGTTGAGGGCTTAAGCAAAGCAATCACCATTCTTCTGCCACTTTCTCCACCGGCCAGGGTGGGCAGCGCTCCAGCAAGGCGCTTAGACTACCCAAACCCGGTACCGTCAATGTGGGCGTTACATCCCACAAAGGATATAGCACGAACGCTCGTTCGTGCAGGCGAGGATGCGGAATGGTCAGGCGTGGAGTGGCCTGAACGTGTTCGCCGTATAACAAAATATCCAGATCCACGGTGCGTGGTCCCCAACGTCTCGTTCTCAATCGGCCTTGCTGTTGTTCGATAGCTTGGAGGTGATCGAGTAGCGCTTCTGGCCCCAATTCGGTAGTCAAGACTACCACAGCGTTGAGATAATCCGGTTGATCGGACGGTCCGACTGGCGCACTGCGATAAAGCGGTGAAAGGACCAGTTGACTAGTCGACGGCAGTGCACGCATTGCATCGACTGCTTGCTGTAACTGCGATAGTGGGTCTTGTAGATTACTACCGAGACCGATGTAAGCGGTTATGGATCGCACGGATTTGAAGGTGAATGAAACCGATTAGTCGGTTTGTGACACCGGGGTTTTGGGTCGCGTAACGCGCCGGCGTCGGGACCGATTACGGGGTGTTGATTTTCCCGGCGTTCTGACCGCGGTCTTACGGCCATTCTCATCCAAGGCGATGAAATCCGTCCACCAGCTTGCCAATTCGACTAGGCCATCAT
>JAAUQA010000006.1 GCA_012032855.1 Candidatus Competibacteraceae bacterium | reverse complement strand
GCGTGGTTGCTGTCCGCATGGTTCGCCGGGAGCAACGCTATCGACACACCTTGGACGCTCTTGTCCACCGGCAAGAACTGCTTGAAGGCTTGCTCAATGCGCTGCCCGATCCCGTCATCCTCAAGGATGCGGAACACCGTTGGGTCATCGTCAACGACGCGTTTTGCGCTGTCGCCAACCAGACTCGCGAAGCGCTGTTGGGCAAGTCGGATTACGATTTTTCCACAACACGAAGCCGATGTATTCTGGGCCAAGGACGACGCAGTCCTGACCACCGGCGAGGTGAATGTCAACGAGGAAACGATTACCGACTCAAAAGGCACCACCCGCCAATTGATCACCCGAAAAACCCGGTTGAAGGACAGTACCGGCCAATGCCACATCGCCGCGATTGGGCGGGGATGTGACCCAGGAACGTGATTTGCTGGCTTGGCGCGAACGTTATGAACGCGCGGCGCAAACCCGCCGTCTGGTTATTTATGAATACGATCCTTTACAAAACAAAGGTTTGTATGGCGGCGCCATTGAAGACGTATTGGGATATAGCGCGAAACGACGAGGCGAACTCGAATGGTGGCTCAACTTAGTGGACCCCGAGGACCGCGATCTCTTTCAAGAATTTGTCAAGCAAACGATCGCTGACGGCAAATCAAATCATGCCCAGCATTACCGTATGATTGGTAGGGACGGCAAACGGATCCAGGTCGAGGATTGCAATTTTGTCGAGTTCGACCAGCGAGGCCAGGTCGTCCGGATTATCGGCTCGATAGCCGATGTGACCGAGCGAATGCAAACACAGGAAGTGATTTTCGAAGGCCAGGAATGGCTGCGTGTCACCCAGGACGCGGCGGGCATCGGCACTTGGGACTGGCCGATTGCTACCGATACGGCGCGTTATTCTCCCGCTCACCGTCTGATGTATGGCTTGTCGTTGCAAGATGAGTACGTGACCTACGCACACTGGATGCAGACGATTCATCCCGATGACCGAGCGTATGTGGAGAAGGAATTATTGCGCGCGATAGAGACCGGCAACCCTTACCGCAGCGAGTTCCGGGTGGTGTGGCCCGACGGCAGCGTGCACTGGATCAACAACAGCGGCAAGCTATTACATGATGAAGCAGGTCAGCCGGTACGCATGATCGGCGCGGCTTTCGAGATTACCGAACGGAAGAACGCCGAAGAAGCGCTGCGCCGCTCGCATGAGTTTCTTGAGCGGCGTGTCGTTGCACGCACCGCCAAGCTACGCGACGCCAACGAAGCCCTCAAACGCGAGAAAGAAACTGCGCAGCATTACCTAAGAACCATTAACGTCATGGTCATTGTACTTGATACGCAGGGACGGGTGATTCTGGTCAACCGCAAGGGTTGCGAGCTATTGGGAGGAACTGAAGCAGAAATTCTGGGCAGTGACTGGTTCGAGAATTTTATTCCACCGGAGCAACGCGTCCAAGTACGCACGGTGTTTGCCTCCATTATGAGCGGAGATTTGCTCCCCGTGATGAATTACGACAATTATATCGTTACCCGCAGCGGACAGCGGCGGTTGATTCGCTGGAGCAATAATTTCATCACCGACGACAACGGCGTTATTACCAGTCTCATCGGTTCCGGGGAAGACATTACCGAACAGAAACGGGCCGAAGAAGCATTAATACGCAGTGAAGGCCTGCTGCAAGCCACCAATCAGATCGCCAAGATCGGCGGTTGGGAGTTGGATTTGCGCACCGACGAGCTTTATTGGACTGACGAGATCAAACGCATCCATGAGGTTCCGTTCGATTATGTTCCTAAACTGGAGGCAGGGCTGAAATTCTACGCCCCGGAATATATCCCGTTTATCCGTCGAGCAGTGGCGAATGCCATTAAAGGACAGCCCTACGACGTTGAATTGCAGATTATCACCGCCAACAAAACCGCCTATGGGTAAGGGCCATCGGTGAACCCATTGTCGAAAACGATGAGGTCGTCAAATTACGTGGCGTATTCCAGGATATTAACGCCCGTAAGCTGGCGGACGAGGCGCTCAGGCAAAGCGAAGCCAATCTTCGGGAGGCCCAGGCATTAGCCAAGTTAGGAAACTTCGAGTTCGAGCTACGGACACAGGCTATTCGCTGGTCCGACGAGGTTTACCGTATCTTCGGCATGGAAGTTGGTTCCGCAATTTCGTTAGAGCGCTACGCAAGTCTGCTGGATCCCTGTGAATTCCAGGAAATCATGGCTGCTGTCGAACGGTCCGTCAGCACGCATGAAGCGTATTTTATTGAGCATCGCGCTTTTCTGGAAAATGGCACCCAAAAGCACCTGCATGCAATCGGTCGCCCGGATGTCGATAGCAGTGGGCACGTGAAACGTATCTTCGGTACTGTTCAGGACATCACCGAACGCAAGCAAGCCGAGCAGGCATTGCGGGAACGCGAAGAAATGTTTAGAACCGTACTGGAAACCATACCGGTGCGGGTCTTCTGGAAGGACCGTGAGTCAACAGTCGTGGGTTGCAATACGCTCTTTGCCCGTGACGCCGGGTACAACACCCCTGAAGCGTTCCTGCACCGGGAACAGATCAAGCTATGTTGGGACGATGAGGAAGAGCTATACCGAGCTGACGATCGTGAGGTCATGGAGTCAGGAACAGCTAAGTTGAATTTCGAAGAACCCCAGACTACCCCGGATGGGCGGCAAATATGGTTGCGTACCAGCAAAGTTCCCCTGCGTCATCTCTCGGGAAACATCATCGGTGTACTTGGCACCTACGAAGATATCACCGAGTATAAGCGGGCTGAGAGACTTGTCTTAGACTCGTTGCGGGAGAAAGAGGTGCTGCTCAAGGAAATCCATCACCGGGTCAAAAATAATTTGCAGATCATCTCCAGTTTACTTGATCTGCAGTCTGATTACGTAGAAGACCACCGGATGCAGGCGATCCTTAGGGATAGTCAGAACCGGGTTCGTTCCATGGCCATCATCCATGAACAACTGTATCAGACAGACGATCTGGGTAAGATCGACCTCGCTCGTTACGTGGAGGAATTGACTGGATATCTATTGACCTCATATTCTGCCGATCACCACGGGGTCAGATTACAAATCGAAATGCCTCCGGTTTGGTTGAGCATTGATACCGTGATCCCTTGTGGTCTAATTATCAATGAGCTGTTCACCAACAGCATCAAATACGCCTTCCCCAATAACCGCAATGGACTCATTCGGATTGCCTTGGAAGAGACGGGCGAGGATGGGCGGTTTATCCTGCACATTGCCGATGATGGGGTGGGACTGCCCGAGGATCTGGATGTCAAACAGACTGCATCGCTGGGACTCATGATCGTCAACTCACTGGTTCAACAGCTGCGCGGTACGCTGGATGTCGATCGCACCGGGGGAACGACCTATAAAATCGGTTTTAGCGAAGCCGCCCAACGCGATAGGAAATAATAGCGTCTGCATGCGGACGGCGTAATCTCAATCGGTGCAATCATCACTCGCGGCTCATCGTTGCAAGACGCATTGCGGGATCTTGTGGAGCAGTTCGCACGCAAGCACCAAGTCAATGAAGTTGCGGCACTATCCCAATATTACTCCCCTACTCGGCGTCAAATAGAGCTCATACAACGCGGTACCAAATCCCGGGGTTCATTCGAAGCAGGTTGGGCGCATGCATTTGTATCCGACAAATTTGGCGAAGCGGCAACCCATTGGCGCAAGTTGGAGGATCGGATTCGACGCGGCGTAGGCAATCCTTGCCCCCCTTTTGCTAGTTGGAATTCCCCGACAAATCGTCATCGTATAAACGCTACGGAGTACCCAATGACGGGAAAGATAGTCACCATCGCAGAACCGACTCCTGCAGAAGATTTATTGACTAAAATGGTCGGTAATTACTCGACGATACTGGCTGATCCCCCTTGGCAGTTTCAGAATAGAACCGGAAAAATGGCACCAGAGCACAGACGCTTGCTCCGCTATCCAACGATGGAACTCAAGGAAATATTGGAGCTACCGGTCTCTAAGCTGGCGGCCGCGCACTCCCATTTATACCTCTGGGTCCCTAATGCCTTATTGCAAGAAGGTCTCAGGGTCATGGAAGCTTGGGGCTTTACCTATAAATCGAATCTGGTTTGGTACAAAACCCGCAAAGATGGCGGACCGGATGGCCGTGGAGTAGGCTTTTATTTTCGCAATGTTACGGAGCTAATTCTGTTTGGGGTGCGTGGCAGCATGAGGACGCTGGCACCCGGTAGGCGCCAGGTCAATTTGCTCTCTACCCAGAAAAGGGAGCACTCCCGGAAACCCGATGAGATCTACGATCTCATCGAATCGTGTTCTCCCGGACCGTATCTGGAAATCTTTGCACGATTCCCTCGCCAAGGCTGGAAACAGTGGGGCAATGAAGACGTAGAAGAGAATTCGCAATACGGCGTAGCTAGGCGCAAAGGTCATGTGGATCCTCAACTCCGCTTACTCGAAACACCCAAAGGGTACGGTATTAAATGAGAGTATCCGAGTTTGCGCAAATCCCCCTTATTGAATCTCCAATTCCTTGATTTTTCGAGTCAAGGTATTGCGGCCCCAGCCCAATAGCTTGGCGGCTTCTTGACGATGACCACCGGTTTGCTCCAGAGCGGCGTTGATCAGAATACGTTCGAATGCCGGTAACGCCGTATCCAAAATTTGATGATCACCGCGCGCTAAGCTCTGCATCGCCCACAAGCGCAAAGCATCCTCCCAATCACCGACGGTGGACTGGCTGACCGGTTGCTCGCGCAGATCGGGCGGTAAATCGTCCAGATGAATTTCCCGCCCGGATGCCATGACGGTTAACCAGCGGCACAGATTCTCTAGCTGTCTGACGTTGCCGGGCCAGTTTAATTTACTGAGATAGGCAGCGGTGTCAGTCCGCAACGCTTTAGGCTCGACATCTAATTCAACGGCAGCCACCTTGAGGAAATGCCGCATCAGCAAGGCGATATCCTCACGGCGTTTACGCAGCGGTGGCAGATGGATACGGATGACATTGATACGATGGAACAGGTCCTCGCGGAACAACCATCCCGCACCCGCTGTTCCAGGTCTTGGTGAGTGGCAGCGATCACTCGGACATCGACCCTCGTCGGCGTATGGCCACCCACTCGGTAGAATTCGCCTTCAGCCAATACCCGCAACAAGCGGGTTTGTAATTCTTGCGGCATATCGCCGATTTCATCAAGGAATAGGGTGCCGCCATCGGCTTGCTCAAATCGTCCTTGACGAGCGGTATGCGCTCCGGTAAATGCCCCACGCTCGTGGCCGAATAACTCGGATTCTAATAAATCCTTGGGGATAGCGGCCATATTGAGGGCTATAAACGGCTTGCCGGATCGCGGACTGTGACGATGCAGCGCGCCGGCCACCAACTCCTTGCCGGTGCCCGATTCGCCGTTAATCAATACCGTGATATTGGAACGGGACAATCGTCCGATAGCGCGAAATACTTCCTGCATGGAAGGGGCTTCGCCGATGATCTCTGGTAAAGGATCGGTAACCTCAATACGCTCCGAGCGTTGCCGACGCAAATCGCCGGCCCGACGCACCAGCGCAACCGCTTCGTCCACATCGAAGGGCTTGGGCAAATACTCGAATGCCCCACCCTGATACGCGGAAACCGCACTGTCCAAATCGGAGTGTGCAGTCATGATGATGACCGGGATCTCAGGGCAATCAGCACGGATGCGGGTCAGCAATTCCAACCCATTAATACCGGGCATGCGGATATCCGCAACCACCACATCGGGTTCGCCCTTGTGCAACGCTTCCAGTACCCCGTGGCCACTATCAAAGGTCGTTACGGTCATGTTCTCGCGTTGCAAGGCTTTTTCCAACACCCAGCGGATTGAGTGATCATCGTCAATCACCCAAATGTGTTCCTTTCTAGCCATCGCTGATCTCCAAGGGTAACAACAGAGTAAAGACAGTTTCACCGGGACGGCTGGTACATTCGATCAAGCCGCCGTGCTGATTGACCAGCACTTGCGCGATGGACAGGCCCAAGCCGGTGCCGTCCGTGCGACCGGTGATCATGGGGTAAAAAATGTTGTCTCTTATTTCTTCCGGGATACCGGGTCCGTTGTCTGCGATATCCAGACGCGCAATGAGCTTGTGACGTTTGTGGCCAATGGTGTATTGGCGTTGTACGCGGGTGCTTAAAACGATGACACCACCGGTAGCGTCCAGCACTTGAACGGCATTACGCACGATATTCAAGATGGCCTGAATCAACTGGTCGGTATCACCGGTCAGGGGCGGAATACTGGGGTCGTAATCACGTTCGATTTGTACACTATCGCCGCATTCGGCAAGCACTAAGCTGCGCACCCGCTCCAGAATCTTGTGAATATTCACCTCGCCCCGCATCGGTATATGAGTCGGCCCTAACATACGATCTACCAGATTACGCAGACGATCGGCTTCATGAATGATGATGCGGGTGTATTCCTTCAACGACTCATCCGGGAACTCCCGTTCCAGCAATTGCGCGGCGCCCCTCAATCCGCCCAGTGGATTTTGATCTCATGCGCCAAATTGCGGATTAACAACCGCGAGACGCTGTGTTGCGACAGCAGGTGTTCTTCGCGATGGATACGCAATTGCTGATCCACTTGACGCATTTCCACCAATAGTTCAACCGCCATGTCCTGCTCCACGATAGGCGAGACGGTGCAATCCACGGTAATCGGGCGCTCACCGGACAATAACAAATGCAATTCGCGTTCGGTGTAGGGGTGACCGGTTTCCAGGCAGCGCCTCATGCCTTTAATAACGGCATCCGCACCGCTGGCTAGACTATGCAATCCTACCCCACGCGCCTGCCGCAAACTGATCGCGAATAACATCTCTGCGGCTTGATTCATGAACACCAAACGCAGTTTGCGATCTAGCACGATCACCGCAACGGTCAAATTATCTAAGATGCGACGGGGATCAGGGGTCTGCACAGGGCAATCTCCAAAGACATGTCAGCAAGGAAAGCAAAAAACAGACCAGGGAATACCTGCCGTGCGGAATTAGTCCGTTTTTCGCATACTACCGACCCACTCTTTGCGTGATTTAGCTACCGCAAGGAATAACTAAGTATGCCATTGCAAATACCTGTGGCGCACCACATTGGTGCGGAAAGGTGGTTCATTCCGCTAGGTTCAGCAAAAAAAACGCCCCCGGATTGGGGGCGTCGCTTAGCCGGCAGAACCTGTTTGTTACAGGCTGTAGTACAGATCGAATTCCACCGGATGGGTGGTCATGCGAACTCGGGTGACTTCAGCCATTTTCAGCTCAATATAGGCGTCAATCAGATCGTCGGAGAATACACCGCCGGCTTTGAGGAATTCCCGGTCAGCGTCCAATGCCGCCAAGGCTTCATCGAAGGAGAAACACACTTTGGGAATCTCCTTTTCCTCTTCCGGCGGCAGATCGTAGAGATCCTTATCAATCGGATCGCCCGGATGGATTTTGTTTTGAATACCATCCAAACCGGCCATCAGCATAGCGGAAAAGGCCAGATACGGGTTGGCCGTTGAGTCGGGGAAACGTACTTCAATGCGGCGCGCCTTGGGACTGCTGACATAGGGAATTCGGATGGAAGCAGAGCGGTTACGCGCCGAATAGGCCAGCATCACCGGGGCTTCGAAACCGGGCACTAAGCGCTTGTAGCTATTGGTCGAAGGGTTGGTAAAGGCATTAAGGGCTTTAGCATGTTTAATGATGCCGCCGATGTAATACAACGCCGTCTCGGACAAGCCGCCATATTGGTCGCCGGAGAACAGATTATTGCCCCCTTTGGCTATGGATTGATGTACATGCATGCCGTTGCCGTTATCACCTACGATCGGCTTGGGCATGAAGGTCGCTGTCTTGCCGTAACCGCAGGCAACATTCTGGATCACGTACTTGAGGACTTGAACTTCATCGGCTTTACGAACCAAGGTATTGAACATCACCCCGATCTCGCCTTGGCCGGCGGTAGCGACCTCATGGTGATGGACTTCCGCTTCCAGCCCCATCTCCATCATGGTCAAACACATGGTGGAACGGATATCGTGCTGTGAATCGACGGGAGGGACAGGGAAATAGCCGCCTTTGACGCCCGGCCGATGACCGAAATTGCCACCTTCGTAAACCCGTTCGGAGTTCCAGCCGGCTTCCTGGGAATCGACCTTATAGAAAGAACCGGAGATGTCCGAACCCCAACGCACGTCATCGAAGATAAAAAATTCGTTTTCCGGGCCGAAATACGCGGTATCTCCGATGCCGGAAGCTTTTAAATACGCCTCGGCGCGCTTGGCCACAGACCGTGGATCGCGGTCATAACCCTGCATCGTATTCGGCTCAATGACATCGCAGGTAATGTTCAGGGTGGTTTCTTCATAGAAGGGGTCAATGACCGCCGTAGCCGGATCGGGCATCAGAATCATGTCGGATTCTTGGATGCCTTTCCAGCCGGCGATAGAAGAACCGTCGAACATTTTACCTTCTTCGAAGATGTCTTCACTAAAGAACTTAGCGGGCACGGTGACGTGCTGTTCCTTACCACGGGTATCGGTGAACCGATAGTCCACGAATTTAACGTCTTTTTCTTCAATTAATTTAAAAACTTCTTCGGGAGTCATTGTAATTGCTTTCCTCCGAGATTAAGGGGATTGAGTGTTACTTCGGTTCGCACCAGCGATGAAGTCGTGAAAGCATGAATTATACCAGGCCAAAAATTGGCCTAAATTGATTACAGAACGGGCATGAGCACGGTCCTAAGCGTTTTATATCCGTTTTATATCAATGAGAATCACGACATTACGCCGCACCAAATGTGCTCAAATAATATCAATTGCACATTTTTAGTGCAAAGCGGATGGACAGATTGAATCCAACGGCCTTTTAGATCAACGTGATTCGCGCAAACCGCCGTTTCCCGACTTGAAAAACATGACTAGCCCCGGCGGATAAGAATAACTGGGAATCCTCCACCCGTTCGCCATCAATGCGCACGGCGCCCTGCTTGAGCATGCGCAACGCATCCGAGGTGCTGGCGGTCAGACCTGCTTCTTTAAGCACATTGGCGATAGGCAAGGCACCTTCGCGGGTAGCCACTTGCACCTCGGGCAATTCGTCGGGCAATTTACCTTTCTGAAACTGTTCGATAAACGATTGCCGGGCTTGTTGAGCTTGGGATGTGCTGTGAAACCGCGCCACTACTTCCTCAGCCAGTCGGAATTTGACATCGCGGGGATTGAGTCCGTCGGCGACTTCCTGCTGCCAAAGGGCAATTTCCTGGCTCGGGCGAAAGCTCAACAATTCCAGGTAACGCCACATCAGCTGGTCGGAAATCGACATCAGCTTACCGAACATCTCGGTAGGCGCATCGTGAATGGCAATGTAATTCCCTAGAGACTTGGACATCTTCTGTACCCCATCCAGGCCCTCCAGAATCGGCATGGTCAACACGATCTGCGGGCGCTGTTGGTACTGCTTTTGCAATTCTCGCCCGACCAGCAGATTGAATTTCTGATCGGTGCCGCCGAGTTCCACATCGGCCTTCATGGCCACCGAGTCGTAGCCCTGCATCAGGGGGTAGAGAAATTCATGAATCGCGATGGGCTGACCGCTGGCGTAGCGTTTACTGAAATCGTCGCGTTCCAACATCCGAGCTACCGTGTATTGGGCAGCCAGTTTAATCAACTCGGCGGGCTGTAAACTGCCCAGCCAGCTGGAGTTGAACATGATCAGCGTTTTTTCCGGATCAAGGATCTTGTAAATCTGTTCTTCGTAAGTGCGGGCGTTTTCGATCACATCATCACGGGACAGCGGCTTGCGGGTGACATTCTTGCCGGTCGGATCGCCGATCATGCCGGTGAAGTCACCGATCAAAAATAAGATCTCGTGGCCTAGATCCTGGAACTGCCGTAGTTTGTTGATTAGTACGGTGTGCCCAATGTGTAAATCGGGTGCAGTCGGGTCGAATCCGGCCTTAACGCGCAAGGGGCGCCCTTCTTTAAGTCGTTCCAGTAATTCCGGCTCCAACAAAATTTCTTCGGCGCCGCGCTTGATCAGCGCCAGCGCTTCAGTCGGTGAATGCATTGACATTTCTCGTAGACCCCTAATAGGTTTTCTCATCAGCGGCAACCATTAGCATTAGCGAATTGCCTGATTCCGGTGGAGCTCGCATTGACTAATCATCGTTAAGCCGCTAGATTCGGCGCTTCCCACTTCATGGAATGCCGCAATACAGCATGAATCTGGACCTGAATATCCCGCGAATTCCCTCATACTGTCATTATTTATCCGGCCTCTGCGCCAGCGTAGTGTTGGCACTGATTCTTACCTTGCCGGAGGAAAGCGCAAGTTCTATCGAACCCGAGCAGGAACTGGCTTTAGCCCTGCCATCAGCCGACCGGAGCGCTACTCCCGATAGCGCAACCCATCAATGGCACACGGTTCAGGTACGGGCGGGCGACAGCCTATCACAGGTTTTCTCTCGCCTGGATCTGAGCGCTGAGGAGTTGGCGAGTTTACTCGCCTGCTGCCCGCCGGAAAAGCAGCAGTTACAACAGTTGCAACCCGGTCAAGTGTTGCAGGTGTTGACTGATTCCAATCATGCCTTGCGTGAACTCATTACCTCCACCGCAAACTCCGGTCCGTTACATTTCGTCAGGGCCGGGGATACTTTCGCAATCAGTTCAACTGAACAGGCGTTGGAAACGCGCATAGCATTCAGCACCGGGTTCATCCGGCATTCGTTTTATCAGTCTGCTTTAAAAGCCGGGATGTCTGATGAACTTATCATGGAGCTAGTCGATATTTTTAAATGGCACATCGATTTTGCGTCTGAGATCAAACGTAACGACCATTTCACCGTCCTCTATGAAGAAACCTACTTGGCAGGCGAAAAAACCGGCAACGGCGCGATTATCGCCGCTGAATTCGATCATCAAGGCACCATTCATCGGGCCTTACGCTATACCGATCAGCACGGCGAAACCCACTACTACACGCCCGAGGGTCAACCCATCAACCGTCGTACCTTCCTGCGCACGCCGGTGGATTTTCGCCGTATCAGTTCGCATTTCCAACCGAATCGTTGGCATCCTGTGCTGGGCGTGAAACGACCTCATCGCGGGGTAGACTACGCAGCCCCGTTAGGCACTCCGGTATGGGCAGCCGGGGACGGCACAGTGGAATTCGTCGGGCGACAAGGCGGTTATGGCAAGGTCGTCATCTTGCGCCACGGTAGACGCTATTCGACGCTTTACGGGCACTTGTCCCGGTTCCCCTCCGGTTTAAGCAAAGGCAATTCAGTGAGCCAAGGTGAGATTATCGGCTATGTCGGCAGCACCGGACTGGCTACGGGAGCTCATCTGCATTACGAATTTCGTGTAGACGGTAGACATATTAATCCGGTCACCGCTGAGTTGCCCGGCCCGGAACCGATGGGGCGTACCCAACTAGCGGATTTTCGCGCTAAGACTGAACATCTAGTCGCTCAGTTAAATGTTCACCAGCGCGTTCGCTTGGCGCTATTAGCCAAACGTTGAGCAGCGGGGATACGTTGAAGGTCGGGAATGGGCGGTACCGCAGCGAGGGGACTGAACCCCCTCGCGAGCAACCTGATCAGGCGGAAAAAGACGAGCCGCAACCGCAAGTCGTTGTGGCATTCGGGTTACGGATGACGAACTGCGCACCTTCCAGTCCTTCGGTGTAGTCGATCTCAGCGCCGACCAGATACTGGTAGCTCATGGGATCAATCAGTAGCTTGACACCACCGTTCTCTACCGCCGTGTCGCCATCGTCCTGGTTCTCATCGAAAGTAAACCCGTACTGAAAACCGGGAACAACCGCCACCACTGACAAACACCCGCAACATCAGATTGGGGTTGTCTTCTTCGTCAATCAAATTCTTGACTTTAGTGGCAGCGGCATCGGTGAACAGCAACGCCGGTGGGAACTCTTCGGTAAGCGCTTCGGTCACGGCATTCATAAACAGTCTCCTAGTGAATAACTCAGGTAAGGGCCGCTTGTAAGTATGTGATTGTTGACTGTTCAGGTCAAGAATAGTTCGAGCAACCGCCTCCCAGCCGCCCAGCTCACGGCAACAACGCAATACCGTTGAGTCCTGTGGTTTCCTCGCAGTCGAACATCAGATTCATATTCTGCACTGCTTGGCCGGCAGCGCCCTTGACCAGATTATCAATCACTACCAGTACTACTACCGTGTTACCGGCTTGAGGCCGATGAATGGCGATTCGGCACAGATTGACACCGCGAACACTGCGGGTTTCGGGGTGCGAACCACCTGGCAGTACATCAACAAATGGTTCATTGGCGTAGCGTTGTTCAAACAGCGCCTGCAGATCAATTCCGGGATCGGTTAATTGGCCGTAGAGCGTCGCGTGAATACCGCGAATCATCGGGACTAAGTGAGGCACGAAGGTCAAGTTTACCGCATGGCCGGCGACCGCTTGCAAGCCTTGGCGGATTTCCGGAAGATGCCGATGACCCGCCACGCCATAAGCCTTAAAATTGTCGCCCGCTTCGCACAACAAGGTATGCACGGCCGCCTTGCGTCCCGCGCCGCTCACGCCGGATTTAGCATCGGCAATCAACTGCTGGGGATCAATCAAACCCTGTTCCAGCAAGGGCAGAAAACCCAGTTGTACCGCCGTGGGATAACAGCCCGGATTAGCCACTAGACGAGCTGTTCGAACCGCTTCCCGATTGAGCTCCGGTAACCCGTAAACGGCATCTGCCAGCAAATCCGGGCAAGCGTGTTCTATACCGTACCACTGTTGCCACTCCTCGGAGTTACGCAAACGAAAATCGGCGGCCAGATCAATCACCCGCACGCCGGCGGCCAGTAATGCAGGCACCATTTGCATAGCAGTGCCGTTGGGCGTGGCGAAAAACACCAAATCACACCCGCTGAGTACCACGGATCCGGCTCAACGAATGTCAGCTCCGCCTGCCCACGCAGATTGGGAAATAATTCGCTAACTGCTTTGCCACATTCAGCACGGGAGGTAATGGCGACCAACTCCACGCTGGGATGCCCTGCCAACAAACGCAGTAATTCTACTCCGGTATACCCCGTACCGCCCACAATACCTGCTTTGATCATGCGTCTCTCGCTGTAGTTAATCCGGCTTTACTGAACGTACCGGGGATTACCGGTACGCTAATTCGACAACCTACATTTTGAGTCCGATACCGGAACCCGGTCAACAGGGCAAATCTTGTAAAGACTTGGCACTACAGCCGTTAACGCTCTGACTGTATAGCGTGATACTCTTAAACGGCTTTTCCACAATGATCGTAGACAATTATATACTCAATGGTTAACTGCTCACCCTATGGCTACATTTTGTGCCTGGTGATACGGGTTCCTAAGCACGAGTAAAATATCGAGAACCTACCGCCATGATTCTCCTGGAACGATTTTTTAAACCAAAAACACAGAAAAACGATCCGCAAACGCGATTAAAACGCCTTCAAAACCTATCATCTGATGACCCGGTACTAGCCGAATTCGCACAACAGGACGCCGATCAGGACGTGCGCTGCGCGGCGGTGAAACGATTGACCGACCTTCAGTTGTTGCAACGCATTAGCCAAACCGATACCGGTTTAGCGGTGACAAGAAGCCGCTGCAACGCGCTTCCGCGCTTTATTGGCCGGCATGACCACACCGCCTGTGTTGCTACAGGAGCGCTTGTCAAAAGTACCTTTACTGGATGCTGAGCTGATCACCTATCTTGCTCATCATGCTAAGGAAGCCGAATTGCGTCTGGCCGTGCTGGAACGGATTGAGGATGAAACCGTTCTGGCTCAAGCCGCGATTAACGATCACACCGCGAGTGTGAGGCTCGCTGCGCTAGAACGGGTTCACCAGCGGCTGCGTTAGAAGACATCGTTAAACAAAGCCGCAATCGGGACAAGCGAGTCTATCGCACTGCACGGGAACGATTAGACACAATTCGAGCCGAGCAGCAGCGGGTGGAAAGGGTTCTGGCGCTCTGCCAAGAGATGGAAAATCTCAACTGGGATGGTGAAACGGGTGTCAATGCGGCTCGTTTCCCGAAGTTGGAACTGGAGTGGCAAGATCTACTGACCATTGCGGACAGCGCTGTCCAAGAACGCTATGAGCAAGCGAAGGCGCGGTTTCTGGCACACCGTCAGGAAGGAGTGGCAAAACGTATCGCCCGTCAGGATGTGTGTAAAACCTTGGAAGCCTGTGCAGAGCAGCTTCAAAATGAGCTGGAGTGGACATCCGAACTGGCAGCAACCCTGCAAAATACGCTGCAAGAGGCCCAGCAGACTTGGGAACAGTGCGACGCTGTGGATGATAGCGAAGGACGGCGCATGGAACAGCGCTACCAACATTATCAGCAGATTATCTTGGAGCGTGAAAAAGGCTTACAGCGCACCCAAGAACGCGCTGAACGTCTGCGCGATGTGTTGCGCCATGCTGACGCGTTACACCGGCAAGCCAGTCAGGTATTGGACACCGAATTGACCACGCTGAAGCAGCAGTGGGTCAGCTTGGAGCGCCCGGACAACCGGCAGCTCATGCAGCAACTGCAGGGAGAGTTTGACGCTGCGTTGGAAAAACTCAAGGTGCGATTACAACGCCAGGGAGAACGACAAGATCAAGAGTGGCAGGAATTATCCGAATTGGCGGACGCGTTGGAAAAAGCATTGGATGACGGTGAGTTGCAACATTCAATTGAGGTGTATGAAAAACGCCCGTCATCGATTGAAGAAGAACATCGGTTTATCCCGTCAACAAATGGCGACCGTTGACGCACGTTTGCAAGTATGTGTGCCGCGCTTGGGTGAGTTACGCGGGTGGCGCCGCTGGGGAACCCATCAGGCACGGGAGCATTTGTGTGAAGAAGCCGAGAGTTTACTCGGATTGGAATTGCCGCCTCTGGACATTGCCGAACGCATCAAGAAGCTACGCGCCACCTGGAAACACTTGGACGGCACCGAAGGAGCGGCTTCCAGAACCTTGTGGAAGCGTTTCGACAAAGCCTGCGAACAGGCTTATGAGCCCTGCCAAGCCTATTTCGCAGCTAAGACGCGGGAACGTCAGCATAATCTGGCGCAAAAGCAGGCCGTTTGCGAACAACTGGAGCACTTCGAAAGCGACACGGATTGGAGCCGGATCAATTGGCGTGATGCTGATCGGTTCTTACGCGACACTCAAAAACGTTGGCATAAAATCGGCCCAATCAATCGGGCGGATAAAAAATCGCTGGACCGCCGCTTTGAAACCGCATTAAAGCGCTTCGATAAACATTTGCAAAAGAACGAGAACGAGAAGTCAACCGGCGACAGGCATTAATCGCTCACGTTCAAGAACTAGCCGACAGTCACGACTTGCAAGAGGCAGTCAACGCCGCCAAACGGGCACAAGCGGAATGGCAGCCCACTGTCCAAGCCCAGCGTTGGGAGGAGCAAGCCTTATGGCAACAGTTCCGCACCGCCTGTGATGCGGTGTTTGCGCGACGGCAGGAGGAACAGCAGGCTGCCGATGCAGAGCGGGAAAACAACCTCGCCAACAAGCAAATGGTATGCGAAGCCATCGAAACGCTGGTTGCAGCGGAACACTCGAACATTGAACAGTTACGCGCACGCTTGCGCCAAGCCCATGAACAGTGGAATCAGATTGGTCACGTACCTAAAACGGCGTTGAAAGCGATCGAAAAACGTTTCGAAACCGCCTGCGACCAGTTGGACAAGCGTGTCCACGAGTTGCAACAGCAGGCGACGCGACAAGAGGTACTCCACCTGCGGGAGAGAGCCCGCCTGTGCACACGACTTGAAGAGTTACTGTACACTCCGAGTTCCGAGGCTATGACCGTCGTGGAGGCTGCGCGGAGCAAATGGCAACGCTTGCCGCCGTTGCCGGCAACCCTAGCAGAGCGTATTCAAGAGCGTTTCGATGCCGTGTGTCATGCGTTGACCGAACACGGCACAACCCGCGAATCGCTGCTGCAACAACTGGAACTCAACCTGGAAGAAAAAACATCAGTTATGCCTGCGCATGGAGATTCTTGCCGGGGTGGAATCGCCGCCGGAGTTTGCTCAAGCCAGAATGGAATGCCAAGTATCTCGGTTATCGGAATCTCTTATCCACAGGGAGGGGAGGGGAGCTCAGGATAGCTTAAACGACGAAGCTCGTCGGCTCGAAGAAGACTGGTATACCTTAGGCATTCCTTCAACGCAGGATGCGCCATTGAGCGAGCGATTTAACCAAGCGCTGGCCAAGCTTAACGGGTAGTAGGTTCTAACCGATTGATGCGGGCGGTTGCCGACGGAGTTATTCCATACCGGCAACCGCCATTTCCGTTAATTAAGCCATTTCCGTTAATTAAGCCGTTTCCGGGCTTAACGTTGCCAATTCCGATTCCAAGAGACAGACGAAATGCTCCAATTCGACATCCAGTGCTGCACAAAAGATGCGCAGCTCAATGACATCAAGACGCCTTTCACCTCGCTCGCATTTACCGATAAACGATTGGGTTTTTCCCAATCGCTGGGCAAGTTGTTCCTGAGTCAATCGTTTTTTTTCTCGCGTCAATCGTAGTAGTTTTACAAAAGTTTGATATTCGGCTTTATAAATAGACTTGTTCATTGTTCCACTCTTTATAATCCTAAAACTGGAACTATTAATTACAACGTTTTATACTTTAGTCAAAAAATGACTAATACGTCGTCAAAATACCCTTAAATCCATATGTGGCTTTGCTAAAAAGCGTTTAATTAACTGATTAATATAACTATTTTTAGCTTTACCAAAGCGAGCGAAGCGTCTTTTGACGATGCGGCAGAGAACATAATAAGTCTGACACCGCTCAGGAATACAGAAATAATTCTTTTATTAACAACAAGATGAACGCGCAATGCGGGTGATAAGAATTCACAAAAGTTCACCTTTGAAATCGACTAAAAGGCTCCGAATTGCGATTATTCGATCAGTGGGGATAGGATCATGTAAGTGCTCATATTGCCGCGCCGCCACCCAACATTCAGCCGTTACTGGCTAAGCAACAGCCGGGTACTCTCCTGTGCAGTGCGACAATTAATCACCGGACAGTAAGTTGCTGCATGATCAACTGAACCGGTAGCCTTCTTGATAATGCTTTCCAGGTTAGGGCGTTTGGCGTCCGGAGTATCGCCACTGCCAATGCCCCCACCGAACTCGATAAACGTATTGATGCCATCCGTCATGGCGGTGCGCAGATTCCAAATCCACCGCACCGGATGGAACAATTGAAAGAATAACCGTGACTTGATGGTTTTCGCATCGGACTGATGGTAGTCGCCCGTATAGTTGGATAGGACTTTGATCGCAGGCTCAGCGATTTCGACCTCATCCAATACCGGACGGAAATGACGCGCGGCTTCGACCATTAGATAGGTGTGGAACGCACCCTCTGTTTTCAGTCTGATAGACCGCTTGCGAGGGAACAGTTTTGCGGCTTCCTGAGCTACCAGATCGACATCCTCCGGCTTGCCCCCCACCACGGTTTGTTCGGGCAGATTGCACCCGCCGATACCACAGTAGTGTTTCTCTGCGAGAGGCCGCACGGTATCGACATCCAGCGGAAAGGCCAGCATCTCGCCCTCGCCATATGTGCCCATAAACTCTCCCCGGCGTTGCACCAACCGCAAGGCACTGGCGAAGCTCAGTGAACCAGCCGCCACTAATGCAGAATACTCCCCCAAGCTATGGCCGGCAGCCGCGCTCGGTTGTATCCGGTTTTCGGTCAGTTCCCGAAACACCTCCCAACACGCGATAGAGTGGGTTAACAAAGCAGGCTGGGTGAAGCGAGTCAGATTCAGTTGATCATCGGGATCTTCGAAAGACAGCTTCGCTAGATCATAACCCAGTACTTCGTTAGCCTCCTGGTAGATCTTTCGGGCGATTGAGTAGTCCTGATACAAATCACTGCCCATACCACGATATTGGGAACCTTGACCGGGAAAAACATAGAGAATGCGTTGTGGAACGGCGCTGGACATTAGTTTTAGTCTTCATGTTGCGGATAAATAACGAGCGCTGAGGATAGGGGGTCAGGTGCAAAAAGGCAAACCAAGCATCAGCGCATTGTCATAGTGTTGTAATATCTGCTGATCAGTCATGTCACAACGGCGGGTTTCCCATGCATTTGGAAATGATCAGTCGCCAGCCGGCGAACTCGATAAAAGCGACTCCTTTGCTCTTTGTGCATGGTGCGTTTACCGGTGCCGCGGTTTGGGATGTGTATTTTCTGCCTTATTTTGCTCGCCACGGTTATCCGGCTTACGCTTTCAGTCTGCGTGGCCACGGCGCCAGCGCCGGCCATACGAATCTACCTTGGCACAGTCTGGCCGATTATGTGGATGATCTTAGCCAAGCTATTGCCATGTTGGATTGTCCGCCAATATTGATCGGGCATTCGATGGGCGGCATGGTAATTCAGAAATACCTGGAGACAAACTCCGTGCTGGGCACCGTATTGATGGCTTCCACACCGCCGCACGGTTTGTTGTCATCCTTGGTGGGGATGGGTGTCAGCAACCCGTTACTACTGTGTCAACTCGCGCTGCTTCAACAATTCGGGACTCACTTTGCGCATCCCTCGGTGATTCGCCAGGCGCTCTTTTCGGAGCATACGTCAGAAGCTGATATTCAGGATTACTACCCCTTGCTGAACGGTGAATCTCAGCGAGTGTCGCTGGATATGTTAGGCTTAAATCCGCTGCGCCGTTGGAAAAAACCCGATATGCCCTTGTTGGTGATGGGCGCAGAGCAGGACGCTTTTTTCTCACCCGGCGTGGTGCGCGACACAGCGCACGCTTATGGAGTGAAGGCGGTGACGTTTCCCGAGATGGGTCATGCCATGATGCTGGAGCGGGATTGGCAGAAAGTAGCCGATGTGATTTTAGGGTGGCTAGACGCCAATATCACCGCATGATTTGTTTACTCGCTTAACCGGCTCCGTCAATCGGCGGTAGTACTTTTACTGCCAAATGAACCAGCTCGGTACGGTTGCGCGTGCGGGTTTTATTCAACACCGCTTTCACTTGGCTTTTAACGGTCTCCAAAGCCACACCCCGCATATCGGCGATTTCCTCATTCGTCCGTCCCATAGCAAGGCGATGGCAAACCTCTTGTTCGGCGTCGGATAAGCCAAATGCAACGGCTAAACCCTTGACTGACACTACATCCGTACGCTCGGGATCAACGATAAACACCATCGCGCCACGCAGCATTTCCCCGGTTTCCTGGCCGTCGTCACGCAGCGGCGCAACCTCGACGAGATAAGGCAGACTGTGGGAACGACGTGCAATGGCGATTAACTCACCGTCTGTATCGCCTTGAGCATTAGCGGTTGCCACCACCTTATCAATGATGATGTGGAGTTGCTTGGTCTGATCCAGTTGTTGCGCATGATGCGACGCTTGGCATCCAGATAAAGACC
>JAAUQA010000005.1 GCA_012032855.1 Candidatus Competibacteraceae bacterium | reverse complement strand
AGCATCGCCTTTGATGACCTCTAATACTTCAAAGGTCACCGCCGTGCGAATAGTGCCACCGTCGGTATCAGTTCTGACTTGTTGTCCGATGACTCGGCCTTCGAAAATGAATTCGCATACGGCGGTCATTTCGTTAAGACTCACCTGACGAACGCTGGAGGCGAACGCAGGTACAGCAGTGGCCAATAGGATGAAAACCGTAATGAATAGGCCGATAGCATAGTTGCTTGATCGCAATAAGTTCATAACCTTCACCTGAACGTGTAGAGAGGTTGCTTGATTGGACTGAATGAAACGTTGGTTACGGTAAGTACCGTCGACAAGCCCGGCTTTAGGGCCGATCACGCAACTGGGCTTGCTATACTTTAAAGAATTTTCCAGACAACAATCAGTTAGCGAGGTTTACCCGGAAAGACCCCTTATGACTTTTAACCTCAGCACCTTGCTTGGCGGCGCTTTGCTTTATTTGTTCGTATTGTTTTCCATCGCCTACGCCACGGAACGGGGTTGGATCCCGGAGCGCATTGTTCGTCATCGTTTAATGTATGTGCTGTCATTAGGCGTTTATGCAACCGCTTGGAGTTATTACGGTAGCCTAAGTTTCGCTGCGACACAGGGTTTTGTGTTTTTAACCGTTTACATCGGACCTACCTTAGCGTTTATTCTGACACCTTTGTTGCTAATGCCCCTGTTGCGGCTGATTCGTGATTATCAGCTCACTTCGCTGGCCGACTTGTTTGCTTTTCGTTACAGCAGTCAGTTAGCTGGCATTCTGGTTTCCTTATTTACTCTGTTAGGCGCGTTGCCTTACATTGCCTTGCAAATCCGCGCCGTCAGTGAATCCATTTATGTGCTCACTCAGGACAAAGCGCCGCAGCAAGTGGGACTAATCTTCTGTATCACGTTGATGGTGTTCGCCGTTTTGTTCGGTGCACGCCATATCTCTCCCCGGCAAAAGCACGAAGGTTTGGTCGTCAGTATTGCGTTCGAGTCGGTGGTCAAGCTGGCCGCGATCTTGATCATAGCATTATTCGCTGTATTCGAGGTTTTCGGCGGGCCAGCGAGTCTCAATGATTGGTTGCACACTGCGCCCAACATGCTGGAGGCGCTTTATTCTCCTGTTCAGGAGGGGCCCTGGTTAACGCTGTTGTTATTGGCGTTTGCCGCTGCTTTTCTGCTACCCGGGCAATTTCACATGGGATTTGTCGAAAACTTCGATGAGCGTTCCCTGTCGCTGGCCAGTTGGGGCTTTCCGCTATTCCTCTTATTATTCAGCTTGGCTATTCCACCAATTTTTTGGGCGGGGTATCAGTTGATGCCGAGCGCCAATACCGATTATTACATTCTGAGTATTCCACTGCATGAGCGGCGCCCGCTTTGGCCATGCTGGCATTTCTCGGGGGTATTTCCGCGGCTAGCGCCATGGTGATTGTCACCACGCTTGCGCTGGCTCAGATGATGCTCAATCACATTCTGTTACCGGCCAGCTATCCGGACCGGCCGTCGACATGTACCGTTGGCTGTTGTGGGGACGTCGGTTGCTCATCGGCTTAATCATTATGGCGGGTTATGGGTTGCATGCGCTGTTGGAGCAACATGCCAGCCTGACGGAGCTGGTGTTGATCTCCTTCGTGGCCGTGGTGCAATTCCTGCCCGGTTTGATCGGGGTGTTGATCTGGCGCCGCGGCGACCCGCCCTGGATTTCTGCTCGGTTTGCTGGCAGGCGCTCTGGTTTGGTACGCCACGCTGTTGATGCCCTTACTGCAACAAGCAAATATCCTGCAGGGCACGTTTAATTTTATGGAGTTCTTGAATGCGACAGATCAGAATGTATGGGAATTCTCTACGTTTTGGTCTTTGTCGTTAAATGCGTTGTTGTTCGTCGCCGTATCGTTGATTACCCGCCACGATCAGGGTGAACAGCGCGCTGTCGCTGCCTGCTTTCAAGGTCGGGCGTTTTATCCCGCCCGTAAAGGCCCGGTCAATGCCACCTCACCGCAGCAATTCAGCGAGCAACTGGGGCGTATTATCGGCACTTCCACGGCTGCTCAAGAAGTCGACAAAGCGCTAAAAGACTTACACATGGATCCCGCTGAGCGTAATCCCCGCCAGTTGCAACGGCTACGGGATTGCATTGAACGTAATTTATCGGGCATGTTAGGACCGATGCTGGCGCGGATGATTGTGGATTCGCGGCTCCAGATTGATGAGGATACCCGCACTGTGATGGCCGATCATATCCATTTCGTCGAGGAGCAGTTGGAACGTTCCCGTAGTCAACTGGATGGTTTAGCACAGGAATTGGACGAGTTACGCCGTTACCATCGTCAAATCCTGATGGATTTACCTTTGGGTGCTTGCTCCATGTCTACTGATCAGGAAATCTTGACTTGGAATCAAGCGATGGAACGGTTATCCGGTATCAGCACGCCGATCGCTGTGGGTTGCCGGGTTCAAGAACTAGCGGCACCTTGGGCATCACTGCTGGCGGATTTTTTATTGCAACAAAGCACTCATGTTTACAAAACACGGTTAATCTTCAATGGCCGTGTCTGTTGGTTCAATCTGCACAAGGCTCCGATCGGCACATCGCCGTCATTTCAAGTGGCCGCACAAGGGTACGTCTGGGACGGCGTCGTCTTGCTTATCGAAGATCTAACGGAATACAGACCTTGGAAGCCGAATTAGTGCACAGTGAACGGCTAGCTTCCATCGGTCGTCTGGCGGCTGGCATTGCCCATGAAATCGGCAATCCCGTAACCGGTATCGCGTGCCTTGCGCAAAATCTGCAAGACGAAACCAACCCTGAATTCATTGCGGAAAGTCTGGATGATATATTGCAGCAAACCCAGCGGATCAGCGATATTCAGCACACACTCATTACCTTCAGCCACAGCGGCCCACCCGAAGGGCAGCGTTACAGCCGGTTTAAGTTAAGCGCGTGCATCGCAGCGGCTCAGCATTTGGTCAATTTGAGTCACAAGGCGGGGTTCTTCGACTACATGGAGCGCTGTGATGGGGAATTACTGATGGAAGGTGACCCGCAACGCTTACAACAGGTGTTCGTCAATCTGTTTAACAATGCGCTTGATGCTTCGCCGGCCGATGGACGGGTTCAAGTGACGGCCGTAGCCGACACCGATGAAGTTGAGATCATCGTCAGAGACCACGGCGTAGGCATTCCCCCCGGAATGGCAAGAACGGGTCTTCGAACCCTTTTTCACCACTAAAGAACCCGGCAAGGGAACAGGACTGGGGTTGTCCGTCGTTTATAACATCGTTCACAATCATGGCGGAAGCATCAAAATTGACAGTCAACTCGGTGTAGGGACGCAAGTCACTGTTCGTTTGCCGCTTCGACAACCGACAAACGGAGAATCGCCGTTCGTAACTTAAGCGTATCCCAAGCACAGCGTCCTTCCCTTGGAGGCAACGGCTAATGAATGAGCGTATGCCCTACATACTGATCATTGAAGACGAACGAGTCATCCGCTCAGCATTGGGGCGGTTCCTAGAGCGCAACGGTTTTCAGGTCGCGGAGGCCGATTCCGTGCCGAACGCCGAGCGAAGCTTTGATCTGCACAGCTTTGACTTGATTATCAGCGACCTGCGCCTACCCGGTCCGCCCGGCACCGAGGTTATTCAGCGTTGCGACGGTGTGCCGGTCTTGATCATGACCAGTTATGCCGGCGTTCGCTCCGCCGTCGACGCCATGCGCCAAGGCGCGGTCGATTATATTCCCAAGCCATTCAACCATAACGAATTTCTAAGTACGGTCCAACATGTCTTAAAGAAACATCGTCAGCAACAACAGATTCAAGCATTGCAAACACCACTATCGGATAAACCCCCAGCCGGTATCGTGGGTGAGTGTGCTGGAATGCGGCGGATTTTCAAACACATTCACAAAATCGCCCCGACCGATTCCACTGTGCTGATTCTGGGCGAATCCGGTACCGGCAAGGAATTGGTAGCGCGAGCGCTGCATGAGCAAAGCAAACGCAGCGGCATGCCGTTGATTGCAGTCAACTGTACGGCCATCCCTGAGGGGTTAATCGAATCGGAGTTGTTTGGTCACGAACGGACAATTGCGAACAATACCGATCATTCCCGATGGGGACTCATGGAGGCCGCTAATGGCGGCACATTATTTCTAGACGAAATCGGCGAGTTGCCGCTGGCCGCACAAGCCCGTTTGTTGCGATTGTTACAAGGTGGAGAAATACGCCGAGTAGGCTCGGCTCAGACTTCGCGCATCGACATTCGACTGATTGCGGCGACTCATCAAGACCTCCAACAACGGGTATCGTTGGGGTTATTCCGCGGCGATCTGTATTATCGGTTGCGAGTCATGGAAATCGATCTGCCACCGTTACGGGAACGGGGTGAAGATATGGCCTTACTGGCCCGTTTTCTTCTCGACAAGACTTGTAAACGAATCGGACGCCCTCCATTGAGTCTGACCGACGATGCCCTGGTGCATATCCAAGCTTATGATTGGCCCGGCAATGTGCGGGAACTAGAAAACACATTGGAGCGCGCCGCGATTCTCAGCGAAGAGGAAATCATCACCGCTGCGGCACTAAACCTAGCCACTTCCGGCAGTAAAAACCACCAAACCTCACTCCCATTACCCCAGTCTTACGCTAAAGCGTCGGTAAGCGTCGATATGTCGCTTGATGATTATTTCCGCCACTTCGTGTTAAGCAACCAAACTCATATTACCGAAACTGAAATGGCGCGCCGGTTAGGCATTAGCCGCAAGTCGCTGTGGGAGAAGCGACAGCGTTTAGGTATCCCTAAACCTAAGAAGCAACACTCTATAGCGGAACCCATTAAATTTGAATAATTGGCGCTAAAGTGCCTTCTCCTTTCACCGCAATTGGCTTCAGTTCGCGGCAATAACAGTATCCACGCGGCCTGACTAGAACCGAGTGGCGCGAAAGCGCAGTTTAGCCTCCATGCTGGAAACCCGCATAGCCTCCCCGAAGGACTTAATGCCTATGGCCTCCAGGCGATCAAGAAGATTCACCAGTACATGGGCCGTTGCAATCGCATCCCCCAGGGCGCTGTGGCGGTGTTCCAGGGTGATGTTCAGGCGCTCGCAGATGCCGTCGAGACTATGATCCTCCGCTTCGCCTTCGATCAGTAGGGAAAGCAGCAGGCTGTCGATTACGGGATTCTGGAACTGGATGCCGCACTGAGCTTCCTTGAGCTTGAGAAACTTCATGTCGAAGGCGGCATTGTGAGCTACCAGAACCGCATCCCCGACGAAGGTATGAAACTGGGGCAACACCTGGGTGATAGGGGGTTGGTCTTTCACCATCGCTTCTGTGATGCCATGAAAGCGAATCGAATCCTTGGGAATACTGCGGCCGGGATTGACCAGGCTGTCGAAGGTTTCACCGCTCAGTACCCGTCCCTTGGTGACCCGGACGGCGGCGATCTGGATGATTTCGTCGCTCCCAGTGGGTTTCAATCCGGTGGTCTCGGTGTCGAAAACCACGTAGGTCAGATCCCTGAGTGGTCTGTCCTCCAGGGTTCCGGTAAAGCTATGGGCATACATCAGATCAAAATCGTAGAACTCGGGACGGGGGGTGGCGCGATTTCCTCGACCGAGGTCCGCGGCGCGGCGGGAGGCTGCAGGGGAATGCGCAGCACCGCCGCGCCGCTTTCCCGGGCCTGGCTCCAGGGCTCGCTGCTATGGCGTTCCAGTACCTCGCCAAGGGTGGCGCCCAGCAAGGCGGTCAACGGCGTTTCCAGCCAAGTGTTTAAGGTTTCGCCGGGTAGCGGTTGGCCTTCCCAGCGTAACTCAAGGTACATCCGGCTGCGTCCCGTCACCGTTTCGATTTCGAAGTTGCGGATTTTTTCCCGGGCTGCGATGTGTTCGATGAAATAGGACAACACCAGCGACAGGGAGTAGCTGTTGCCATGCAACCAATGGGACTCACCGACCACTGTCAGGTGAATACCGTGGCTTTCTTGCAGCCGATGGGCGAGAAAATGGAGCAGACCAGGGGCATGGATCTCAGCCATGGGCAAGACACCCACGCTATGGCTTTGGTAGTCCGCCGTCAGTTTCTCGATGCGCTGGCTTAACAGGGTGCTTTCCTTGAACAGTATATCGTAAAAGGTGCGACGCTGTTCCGGCTCAATGTTCGGAAAGGCGCTCAGGTTTTCAGCCGCTGCCCGCAGATTGGCTGCCGATCCGCGCAGATCCCGGGTGACGACACGGCGTATGGCCTCCTCGTGTACCTGTTCCGCCAGGGCGGCGCTGATGTCTTCCAGCGTGAGCACATAGCCGGTCGGGTTGCCGACCGGGTCCAGTAGCAGCACCATACGCGCCTTGAGCATCGTGTGAGCATCCCGGGAGGTGCAGACGAAATGGGTACCATGACTTTGCTGGCCGCTCTGGATGCGGAATTCCAGTTGCTTCAGAGCGTGTTGTAGCGGTTCATTCGCCACCAGATCGAACAACGAGCGCCCCAGACCCAGGGTATGGCAGGACTGAAACAGTTTCGCCGCCGGCTGATTGTATAGCAGAATACGATGATCCCGGCTGCAGACCAAAACCCCTGCGGGAATCAGTTCCAGCAGAATCACTTCCAACCAGCCCTTTTCCTGTTCTACCCGGGCAGTAGCGGCGGCCATGGCGCGCACCGCCTCGCGTCGTGAGCGCCGCAACTCATCCACCAACTGGTCGATGGCGTTCGGTAAAGTCACCCAGCCGATGGTTGGCGGGAATGCGCAGGGAGCGATCCACCTGTTTGGTCTGCAACAGGACGTGCAGATCCCGGGCCAGGGCATCCAGGGGACGTAGCCAGCACCGCTGGCTGTCCCAGCGTAGCATGACCAAAGCGAGAACGAAGACCAGGCTGCCAAAGAAGGCCAGCAGCAACAGTGGTAGCCGCACGGCTTCCGCTGCGGGACCAGCGTAACCCACCGCCATTATGAATGCCGTGGTCAACAGGGTGACTGTCAGTCCGCCAAGAATAGCCAACCAGAGTGAGAAGCGTCGCGCCATAGCCATTATCCGAAACGACCGACCTGGTAACGCTGGGAAAAAACCAGCTGAATCTTCCGGACTACGACAAAAGCATCCTTCAGGTGGTTACCGTTCAAAGGGGGACAGGTCCCGCGGTGAGAAGAAGTTGTCCGGTTGCTTGCCTGCCTTGATCTGGCGGGCCTGGTGGCGCAGACGAACGGTGCCGATGAATTCCAGCGCATCACGCAGATTCGCGGCACCATCCGGGCTCAATGCCCCCAGACTGGCGGTGGCTTCCAGGCGGTCGCGGGTGTTGACCGCCGTCACGCCACCGGCCAGGGCATGAACCCTGGCCAGATCAATGATGGGCACGACCCCGTTGTGCTTAAGATCAAGGGTACGATTATGCTCGCCGCCTCTGATCAGCACAAAGTTACGCAAGAACCCAAGGGTGGCTCATGGGTCATGGCATTGGCGGCCATATAGGCGTGGAAAATGCGGTTACTGCGGGCCTTCTCCACAATATAGGTCTGTAAAGCCTGAAACAGGGCCAGATCGCCGTATAAGCACCGAAGATCGAAGAAGATGCAAGCGTGCATCAATGCCTTGGGATCCGGCTGATCAATCCATTGATCGAAATAACTTTCCCATACCGAGAAGGGCTGGTGCCATTTTTTCGTTTTGGCCATCACCTCGCCGGGACAATAGACATAGCCACAGGCGTCGAGGGCATCGCAGACAAAATCGCTCAAGACTTTGAAATAGGCACCATGTTCTTTGGCCCGATAGGTATCGGCCAGTAACAGACAATTATCCTGATCCGAGTGGGCTGTCTGATCACGCCGGGCCATGGAGCCGCCGGTCAACCAAGCATAGGGTATCGGTGGCGGACCGAAACGTTGTTCCGCCAGCATCAGTAACCGGCAGCTAATGGCTTCCCCGACGGAAGAGACCAGCTGACCGATGCTATGCGCAGACGCATTGGCCTCGACCAGGGTGACCACCATTGAGGGCAGGCGCTGACTGGTATCGATCAGACCGGTGATGTCCTGTTGTCGGTAAACGTCGCTGATGAGATGAAGCGGGGAGGTCGAGCGGCGTTTGACCAAATCGGTTGCCGTGATCATCCCGACGATTTTTTTGTCTTGCAGAACCGGCAGATGATGAATCCTGTTGCGGGCCATAACCAGCAATGCCTCGTAGGCATGACTATGGGCCTCGACCGTGACAGGCGTCGGGGTCATGATGTCGCCCAGGGTCCGGTCGGGGGAAAGCCCTTTGGCGACAACTCGGCACCGTAAATCCCGGTCGGTCACGATGCCCTTAAGCTGGTCGTCAGCGGCCACCATGAGCGATGAAACTTGTTCTCGGGTCATGGTTTCCGCGGCTTCGCGGATGTTGGCATGGGGTGCCAAAACCACAGGGGAACGATTAACCAGTTTGGAGACGGGCGTGGTCATCAAATCAACACCGGTGTCGGTATCCGTTTCCAGTGTTTGCAGGGCTGCCTGTTGTCGGTCAGATTCAGCCGGTTCGCAAGCATTGAGCAGGTTTCGGGTCCATAAGACGCTTATCAACAGACTGGGTGGATACCCTTTGGGTAGCGGACCGGGACGGTATAAGCCATGCATCTCCGACTCGGCGTTATTGGAATGATAGCGAAAAAAAGAGACCCTGCAGGGAGCAGGGTCTCGGGTGGGGTCCGTTGAATCCTATGCAGCGGACTCTCAGTCAAGAATTAATGGGCGACAGCACCTCCGGACCCGCGGGGCGTACGGATGTCTTCCACTAGCTGCTGGATATGATCCGGCGGGGCCGAGGTGAGCTTGGACACCGCGAAAGCGGTGATGAAGTTCAGAATCATGCCGATGCCGCCGATACCCTCCGGTGAAATGCCGAACAACCAGTTGGCCGGTATATTCTCGGCCAGCGGGGTGATAAAGATCCCCTTGAAGTACAAGATATAGCCCATGGTGAAGACCAGGCCCACCAACATACCGGCGATGGCGCCTTCCCGGTTGACGGTCTTGCTGAAGATGCCCATCAGAATAACCGGGAACAGCGAGGCCGCCGCCAGGCCGAAGGCGAAGGCCACCACCTGGGCCACAAAGCCTGGTGGGTTATACCCCAGGTAACCGGCGATCAGGATGGCACAGGCGATAGCGATACGACCACTCAATAACTCCGCTCCCTCGGACATTCGCGGGGTTAATGTGCTCTTCAACAGATCGTGGGAAATCGCCGAGGAGATCACCAGCAACAGGCCCGCCGCGGTGGACAGGGCAGCCGCGATGGCGCCGGCCGCCACTAGGGCGATGACGAAGCCGGGTAGCTGGGCAATCTCGGGATTGGCCAGCACCATAATATCCCGGTCCACAGTCAATTCGTTGCCGGCCCAGCCGCATTTTTCCTGGACTTGCTGGGCGAATTCCGGATTGCCGTCGTTGTAGTATTGAACCCGGCCATCGTTGTTTTTATCCTCGAATTTCAGCAGACCCGTCACCTCCCAGGTATTGAACCAGTTCGGGCGGTCCGCGTAGGCCAGGTTTTTGTCTGGAGAACAGGCTATCTCGCCGCTGGCATCGTGCAGCTGCTCCTGCTGGATGGTGGTGGTCAGATTGAGCCGGGACATGGCGCCCACAGCCGGCGCTACGGTATAGAGCAGGGCGATGAACACCAAGGCCCAGCCGGCGGAACTACGGGCGTCGCGCACTTTAGGCACGGTGAAAAAGCGCACGATCACATGGGGCAATCCCGCCGTACCCACCATCAGCGCCAGCGTAATGAAGAACATATCGATGGTGCTCTTACGTCCGGCCGTGTACTGGGCAAAACCCAGATCGCTCACCACTAGATCAAGCTTGTCCAGCATATAGGTGCCGTCGCCAAGCTGGCTGCCGAAGGCCAGCTGCGGGATCGGATTGCCGGTGAGCTGAAAGGCGATGAATACCGCCGGCACCGTGTAAGCGAAGATCAGCACGCAATACTGGGCGACCTGGGTATAGGTGATACCTTTCATGCCGCCCACCACTGCGTAGAAGAACACCACGCCCATGCCGATCAGCAGCCCCCATTCCACGCTCACTTCCAGATAGCGGGAAAACACGATACCAACGCCGCGCATTTGCCCCGCTACATAAGTGAAGGAAATAAAGATCAGACACACCACCGCTACCAGACGCGCGGTCGAGGAATAATAACGGTCGCCGATGAACTGCGGCACCGTGAACTTACCGAACTTGCGCAGGTAAGGCGCCAACAGACAGGCCAGCAGTACATAGCCGCCGGTCCAGCCCATCAAATACACCGAACCGCCGTAGCCGAGAAAAGCGATGAGTCCCGCCATGGAGATAAAAGAAGCGGCGGACATCCAGTCGGCCCCGGTGGCCATGCCGTTAAGTACAGGATGAACGCCGGCGCCGGCCACGTAAAACTCACCGGTAGTGGCCGCCCGGGCCCAGATGGCAATGCCAAAATAGATGGCGAAGCTGAGGCCGACAACAATAATATTAAGCCAATATTGATCCACGATCGTCTCCTAGAGATTATTTTATTCTTCGTGTACGTCGAATTCGCGATCGATCTTGCCCATGCGCAAGACATAAAAAAGGATCAGCAACAGGAAGGTGTAAATCGCTCCCTGCTGGGCGAACCAAAATCCCAGCTTGAAGCCGAAGAACTCAATGTTGTTCAGCACATCCACCAACAAAATGCCGAAGCCATAAGATACGGTGAACCAGATGATCAGAAGGGTGGCCAGTAGCCTGAGATTGGCCTTCCAGTAAGCCTGACTCTTGCTGTCGATAGTCATAAATAACACCTCCCCGGAATGGGTTTGAATTAGGATGATTATTCTGCCAACCCGGCGTCCGCGGGGTTGGGGTGAGGAATACTACTGCGGGGGCCACAAAATCCCTCCGGAGCGATCCGGCGAGAAACCCTCTGCCTCGTACGCTTGTGAGAAGCATAGTGTGTTGCAGGGGACTGTCAACTTGCCAACTTATCAAATTGCGCAGTTGGCTTTTCTCAACGCCTAATTAGTTTCCTAAATCGCCTGGTTCTTTTACCAGTAGAGGACATTAATCAGCTGATTGCATGCCTTTGAATGGCAGGTTAACGTGTCCGCGGCTGATTCAACAATCAACCGCGTACAGAGTCGTTCGATGATCAGACAGAGAAGTTTTGGACTGACGAGCTAACGCTTAAAGCTAGAATGTTACTTATATACCCACATGATTTGTTACTAAAATTCTCACTATCGTTATATTGATGCATGTGTAAATATTTTTCTTATTTAATCAGTAATTTAAAATAATATTTTCATATTTACGGGCTTTTCTATACTTGTGGTTAATTCGTAATGGACAATTGGGTCAGTGCTCTGGTTTCACGGGGACTGAGAATGCAAAGCGGAATTGTTTCACAACCATCATTTTCAGAGAGGGCTGCTAATGGAAGCGAAAACCGTATGGTTGATTATCTTCGTCGCACTTTATTGGTCTTATTGTCTCTTCTGGGGCATTAAGGGAGCGCTCAGTTCTAAGACTGCGACTGACTACATGCTCGCCGGTCGAGGCCTTGGGATGTGGGTGTTTATTCTGGCGGCTACCGCAACTTCCTTTTCCGGTTGGACTTTCATGGGTCATCCGGGCTTGATTTATCGCGATGGATTTCAATACGCCTATGCCTCGTTTTACGCCATCACTATTCCATTTACCGGAGTCATGTTCCTGAAACGGCAATGGATGTTGGGCAAACGCTTCGGCTTTATCACCCCCGGCGAGATGCTGGCGGCCTACTTTAAGTCTGATCTGGCGCGGGTGCTGACCGTATTAGTGGCATTGGTATTCTCGATTCCTTATCTGGGCCTGCAACTACGTGCTTCGGGCTTTCTGTTCAACGTGCTGACCGACGGCGCGCTGAATGTGAGTGTCGGCATGTGGTTGTTGTCGGCAGTGGTGGCCGCTTATGTCGCATCCGGTGGGTTGCGCGCGGTGGCCTATGTGGACACGATGCAATGTATTTTGCTGGCCGGCGGCATCATCGCGCTGGGCGTGATTGCTATGGTGCATGTGCCCGACATGAGAGGCGCCATAGCGGCTTTGACTGCTATCGATCCAGCCACTGGGCAAGCCGCTTTTGGCAAAACCACCCCGGATGGGTATAGCGCCTACATTGCCATTCCCGGCGTGATCCAGTTCGTCAGCGACGGTCCAAAAGCGGTCGGTGGCGCCTGGACCGGCATCATGGTGTTGACCTATATGTTCGCGCTGATGGGCATCCAGTCTGCCCCGGCGTTCTCCATGTGGTCCTTCGCCAACAAGTCGCCCCAACCGTTCCCTTGGCAGCAGGTCTGGGCCTCTTCCTTCGGCATCGGTTTGATTTTGTTTGTGTTTACCGCTTATCAGGGTATCGGTTCTCACTTCCTGGGTGCTAACCAAGCGTTCTTGCAAGCCCATCCGAACTTGGCGAGCGACGTCATGGTGGCCGGCCTCGGCGGCATCGACATCATGGAATCGGAAGGCAAGCAGGGCATGTTGGTGCCTCAGTTGATCTGGCTGATGGGTGATACCGCACCCTGGCTGGTTGGGTTGTTATCCGTTTGCGCCTTGGCGGCCATGCAATCCACCGGAGCGGCCTATATGTCCACGGCGGGTTCTATGATCACGCGCGACCTTCTGCGTCGTTATGTCATGCCCAACGCTTCTGATGTCCAACAGAAGTTCTGGGGCCGAACCTTTGTGATCGGCATTGTGTTGGCGGCTTTGGTTGTCGCCACCACCGCCACCGACGCCTTGGTGTTGCTGGGTGGCCTCGCTGTGGCCTACGGCTTCATGATGTGGCCTTCGCTGATTGCAGTGTGTTGGTGGCCGTTCCTGACCCGGCAAGGCATAGTGGTTGGTTTGATTGCCGGTCTCATCGTCGTAACCTTAACCGAAAGTATCGGCCAAAATCTCTTCAGTGCGTTGGGCGTGGAAGCGCCGTGGGGACGTTGGCCATGGACGATTCATTCTGCCGGTTGGGGGATTCTGTTCAATTTAGGTCTGGCGATTATAATCTCTGCCGTCACCCAGAATCAGGCCGAAACTGAGCACCGCATGACGTATCATAACTTCCTGCGTCAGCACGCTTCGCTTCCGGTGCATAAGAGAGGGTTGGTTCCGGCAGCCTGGATTATCACCCTAGTCTGGTTCTTCTTTGGTATCGGCCCCGGTGCCGTGCTGGGTAACTGGATCTTCGGTAATCCCACCGACCCGACTACTTGGTTGTTCGGCCTTCCGTCGATCTGGACTTGGCAGTTGCTGTGGTGGGCGCTGGGCGTGTTTATGATGTGGTTCCTGGCATTCAAGATGGAAATGTCCACCGTACCCGAGACGGAAGTCGAAGTATTGGTGGAAGCCGCTCCGCAGCCAGCCGCACAATAACACTCTAAGGCTGTTGGTGAAGTTTTAGGGGGGGGTTAATCCTCCCCCTTTTTTGTGCTTATATAGATCCAAAAGATCCAAACTTGATCAGACATCCGTGAACAATGGATTTATGAGTATTACCCACCCCTATTTTATTTTTTCAGTAATACTACTAGCCGCCTTGCTGTTTTTTCCCGCCAGCAAAATTATTTGGTTATTGAGTATGCGTCGCTTACAACGCAAAACAGGGCGAGAACCCGGTCCAGAGGAGATTGCCGGGCAACGACAGCGGGCCCGTTTCATTGCTGTTTTCCTGGTGTTGATTTTTTCTTATCTGTTTAATCTGAACTTGTTAGGGAGTCTTTATGGCCCTGGCTGACCGGCATTACCGTTTGTTGATGCGTATCGCCATTGGACTGACAGTGGCATGGCTGGGTTGGACCATTTACGATAGTTTTTGGGGCGACTCGGTGCCGGGTGATTATGCATACCATGCCGGCAGCAATTTTTTCGCGGACGGTAATTACCAACAGGCGTTGCAGTCTTACGAGAGCGCCTTAGCGGAGAATCCCGAGCACCTGCCCGCATTACGCGGTCAAGCCGAAACGCTGATCATGCTCAAACGGGAAAGCGAAGCGGTCGCTATTTACGATGCGCTTATCGCCCGCGAGCCGGATAATACAGGTTACTATGCGAATCGCGGCATCGCCAATGACCGATTGGGGAAACATCACCAAGCGCTGGCGGACTACACAAGCGTCGTTGCGCATGGACCCGGCAGTGGGTGAAGGGCCCGGTTGGTTGACTCGCTTTTTGCGCAATCAACCGGAAAAACCGCCGAGTATTAGTGATCGCGCCCGTTATCTTAAAGAACAACTGGGATTACCCGAATCTCAGCGGCTACTCAGTGTGCCGACCGTCGACGAGGCGCAACGCCCCTATAAGGAATAGTCTTCCCCTACTCTGGAAAACGGTGGGGTGCGTTTACTGAACGTTTCAACGGCCTCATCATTATCATTACTGTGACTACCACCCGCCTGTATTTCCAACTGTCCAGCTTTTATTGGTTTTATTTCGCCACGCTGGGTGTGTTGTTGCCGTACTGGGGATTGTATCTCCAAGCCTTGGGACTTGCCCCTGCCAGGATCGGTGAACTCATGGCGATTACCCTGGCTACCAAAATTGTGGCGCCTAATCTGTGGGGATGGATTGCCGATCACACGGGACGCCGCATTACCATCGTGCGCTTAGCGTGTCTGCTGGCTATGCTGAGTTTTATCGGCGTATATGGGGTGGGCAGCTCGTACATCGGACTGGCGCTGGTCATGCTGTTATTCAGCTTCTTCTGGAATGCGGCGTTGCCTCAGTTCGAAGCGATCACGCTTAACCATCTGGGCGATGACACCCATCGTTACAGCAGTATTCGCTTGTGGGGCTCGTTGGGTTTTATTGCCCTGGCATTACTGGGCGGCTTTCTTGTCCAACGGTGGGGTATCGCAATCATCCCGACCCTGCTGTTGGTATTGTTTGCCGCCCTGTGGCTGAGCAGCTTGGCGGCACCGGGCAAAGCAGCACATGCGCAGACGACGCTGCCCCCTTTTCGACAGGTATTGCGTCAACCGCTAGTCGTTACGCTATTGCTGGTGTGCTTTCTCAATCAAGCCAGTCATGGGCCTTATTATGCGTTTTTCTCCATTTATCTGGAACAGCTCGGGTACCAGCCCAGTACGATCGGTTTGTTATGGGACTTGGGCGTAGCCGCCGAAGTCGGCATATTTATGCTGATGCCCTGGCTGTTGCCGCGCCTGGGGGCGCGTTATCTGCTGATGATTTCTTTGGCTTCCGCCAGTCTACGGTGGGTGCTGATCGGGCATTTTGCAACGTATTTGCCGTTGTTGTTGTTTGCGCAGACTTTACACGCTTTGAGTTTCGGCGTGTATCATGCTGTGGCGATTTATTGGATCCACCAGCTGTTTACCGGCCACCATCAAGGACGTGGGCAAGCATTGTATAGCAGTTTGAGCTTCGGTGCCGGCGGCGCCATCGGCAGTCTGATGGCCGGTTACCTGTGGGCGGAGTGGGGGGCAGGGTTGACCTATAGTTTGGCCGCTGCCATGAGCGCCTTGGGATGGGCATTGGCTTGGCGCGGGTTACACGTTCGCTGAACGGAGTTACTGAAGCACCAGCACTCGGCAAGGTGAACCACTGAGACCATTCAGCCTTAACGGGAGTGCAATCAGTTCGCCGCCCGGCTTAACGGTTTGAGCGGCGTCCTGATCTAGATCTTCGATGAGAAACACACCTCGCTCAGCGATGTGGCGATGAAAGTATAGCGGTTGTTCATCGCGCACCACCACGGCCCCGACCACAACCCACACTGCTGCAGCGAGCGTACAGAGTTGCTCAAGCTGGGCAACGGTTATTTGGGCCTCGCCGGAAGATTGCAAGAACAACATGGTTTCGTTGGAAAAATCCGTCAGTAGATTCTCAAGCGATTGCTCGGGGACGATGCGATCCAAATCGATTAGGAAGTAGCGCCCTATGAGTTGCTCCACCGGCAGCGCATCCAGCGTATCGCCGCCGGCTTTAAAGTGTGCAGGCGCGTCGATATGAGTGCCGGTCTGAGTGCCTAGACTGAGTTTCGAAACCCAATACCCTTGAGTGACCACTGTACACCAGGTTTCAGCAATAAAATCGGGGTCGCGATACTGACCATCCGCGTAAACGGGGAGATGCTCATCAAGTACCCGAGTTAAATCGATGATCTTGGACTTTTCCAACATAAATGAGCCGATTTTCAACCGCAATTGACCGATTTCGAACTAGGCATGACCGCCATTTCATTAAGAACGGTGGTACCATTTTGTTTTGAACCGCAGGCACACAGTGTATCAATCAAGAGCATCATCCAAAAAACGATGGGGGTAAACCCTAATGGCCGAGATTCTTGATAACCGATTAGAAATCGTACAATCCGATATTACTACGTTAGCCGTCGATGCGATTGTTAATGCCGCCAATTCCCAACTTCGCGCCGGCGGCGGTGTATGCGGCGCCATACACGCAGCAGCCGGTCCGGAATTGGCAAAAGAGTGTGAAAAATTGGGCGGCTGCGCGAGCGGTTATGCCAAAATCACCAAGGGGTATCGGCTGCCTGCGCGATTTGTGATCCACGCGGTGGGGCCGATTTGGCAAGGCGGGGATAATAACGAACCCAAATTGCTGGCCTCCTGTTATCGTTACAGCTTGGAACTGGCGGCCGAACACGGTGTGCGCACGATCGCTTTCCCTGCCATCAGTTGCGGGATTTTCGGGTATCCGGTTGACCAAGCGGCGTCGATAGCGGTGCGGGAAGTGAAAAATTTCCTCATGGCGGATGACTACATGGAAAAAATTTATTTAACCTGTTTCGGCGCTACGATTTATTCGGCTTATCAACAAGCCTATCAACAGTTTTTCCAGTAGAACGAGTATTTCTGTTGCGATGAGAAGAGTGTAATGGTTGGCAAAACGCTTTATGACAAAATTTGGGAAGCGCATGTGGTGCGCACCGATCCGGACGGCACGAGCCTGCTGTATATCGACCGTCATCTGATCCATGAGGTGACTTCGCCACAAGCGTTCGAAGGTTTGAAATTGGCCGGGCGTAACCCCTGGCGGTCTGCTTCGATGTTAGCAACCCCCGATCATAACGTACCGACTACCGGACGCAGTGGGGGTATCAGCGACCCCACCTCACGCTTGCAAGTCGATACCCTGGATGCGAATTGTGCTGAGTTCGGGGTGATCGAATTCAAAATGGAAGATGTCAGGCAGGGCATTGTGCATGTGATCGGTCCCGAGCAAGGCGCCACCTTGCCCGGCATGACGGTAGTGTGCGGCGATTCTCACACCTCGACCCACGGCGCATTCGGCGCGTTGGCTTTCGGTATCGGCACCTCCGAGGTGGAGCATGTGATGGCCACCCAGTGTTTGCCGCAGAAGAAATCCAAAACCCTACTGATTCGGGTTGACGGTCAGGTCGGTCCGGGGGTGACTGCTAAAGACATCGTGCTGGCTATTATCGGAACGCTCGGCACTGCGGGCGGAACCGGTTATGTGTTGGAATTTGCCGGAGAAGCGATTCGCGCACTGTCTATGGAAGGGCGCATGACGGTGTGTAACATGTCCATCGAAGCCGGTGCGCGTGCCGGTATGATTGCGGTTGATGACACTACCATCGCTTACCTTAAAGGTCGCCCTTATGCACCCAAGGGTGCGTTGTGGGAGCAGGCGGTAGCCGCTTGGCGAGAGTTGCACAGCGACCCCGCTGCGGAGTACGACCAAATCGTATCCATTGCCGCCGGCGACATCAAACCCCAGGTTAGCTGGGCAGCTCGCCGGAAATGGTGGCGCCCGTGGACGGTGTCATCCCGAATCCCGCCGACGAAGCTGATCCGACCAAACGCAACGGCATGGAACAGGCTTTACGTTATATGGGTTTGCAACCCGGCATGCCGATGACGGCTATCGCATTGGATCGTGTGTTCATCGGCTCTTGCACCAATTCCCGGATTGAGGATCTGCGCGCCGCTGCTGCTATCATCAAGGGGCGTAAGGTGGCCGGATCGGTCAGGCAGGCATTAGTCGTGCCCGGCTCGGGTTTGGTCAAGCAGCAGGCCGAGGCCGAAGGGCTTGATCAAGTCTTTAAAGAAGCCGGATTTGAATGGCGCGAACCGGGGTGCTCCATGTGTTTGGCCATGAACGCTGATCGCCTGGAACCCAAAGAGCATTTGTGCCGCCACCTCCAACCGCAATTTCGAGGGTCGTCAAGGGCAAGGGGGGCGCACTCATTTAGTCAGCCCGAGTATGGCCGCTGCTGCGGCTATTGCCGGTCATTTCGTTGACGTGCGCGATTTTTGATACTATTCGACTAGGGGACTTTTCAGTTTACGATGCAAGCCTTTACTCAGCATTCCGGCCTTGTGGCGCCGTTGGATCGTGCCAATGTGGATACCGACGCCATCATCCCCAAACAATTTCTGAAATCGATTAAGCGATCCGGGTTCGGACCCAATTTATTTGATGAGTGGCGCTATCTGGATGCCGGTATAGTCGGCAGTCATGAGCAACGCTCACCCAACCCGAATTTTGTGCTCAATAATTCCCGATACGCGGGTGCCACCATCTTGCTGGCCCGACGTAACTTCGGTTGCGGCTCGTCCCGCGAACATGCCGTGTGGGCGTTGCAGGATTTCGGGTTTTGCTGTGTGATTGCGCCGAGCTTTGCCGATATTTTTTTACCAATTGTTACAACAATGGCCTGTTACCCATTGTTCTTGATGAAACAACCGTGGAGGGTTTGTTTAAAGCAGTGGAAGCGAACCCCGGTTACCGACTCGCCATCGACTTATCGACACAGACGGTCACTACGCCGCAGGGTGAACGGTTTAATTTCACTATTGACGCGTCGCGCAAACACCGCCTACTTAACGGGCTTGACGACATTGGCTTGACCTTGCAGCATGCTGAAGAAATTCGTGCTTATGAAGCGCGTCGGCAACAACAAGCCCCTTGGTTATTCAGCGCAGGCGGGAGCAGCTCTTGACTAAACAGCTGTTGATATTGGCCGGTGATGGCATCGGCCCTGAAATTGTTGCCGAAGCGGTCAAAGTGCTGGAGATTTTACGCCAGCAGTACGGATTGGCAGTGTCCTGGGATATGGGGTTGATTGGTGGTGCGGCATATGAAGCTACCGGCAAGCCATTGCCCGATGAAACAGTCGCTGCAGCACAAGCGGCTGATGCTGTCCTGTTGGGTGCGGTAGGCGGTCCGCGTTGGGACAGGCTCGATCGGCCACTGCGCCCGGAAAGCGGTTTACTCGCCATCCGCGGCGCACTGGGTCTGTTCGCAAATTTACGTCCGGCTATTCTCTATGCCCCATTGGCAGGCGCATCCACCTTGCATCCTGAATTGGTTGCCGATTTGGATATTATGATCGTGCGGGAATTGACCGGCGGTATTTATTTCGGCCAACCGCGGGGCATTCGCACCTTGGCGAGCGGTGAGCGCGAAGGTTATAACACGATGGTGTATCGGGAATCCGAAGTCGAGCGAATCATGCGGGTTGCTTGCGACATCGCCA
>JAAUQA010000222.1 GCA_012032855.1 Candidatus Competibacteraceae bacterium | reverse complement strand
GTAAGTTCGCCAGTCGGCGGCTCCGGCAGCGTTGCCGCGCTGTCAGCGATGCGGTGGAATTCCCGGCTAACCTCATGAATCCGCCGCGAAGTATCGCGTTGCGCCTGAGAACCCTGCCATTGATGAAAGTCCCAGCCGTGATGTACATCGGTGTTCCATGCCCCTCGACGGACCGTAACCCGCCCTTGGGCGCCAAACTTATCGAGGTAGGCGCTGATAAAGGTGGGGCGCATGTTGGAATTACCCGCCCGTATCTCGTCCAGCGCGTGACGATAAAAATAGGTCCAGAAATTGGCCGAGGGATGGACATTACGGAACCAGCCGCCATTGTCGCCATCGGTGGCGGTAGTGACTAACGGTGGGAAGTCGCACCATTTGGTTCGCTCTTGCAGTTCGTGGTAAAACCAGCCGTAATCCATGCCGGCTAATTGCGCATCCGACAACGAGCGGTCACGGACCACGACAACGATCTCAGCACCGTCGTATTCGGCGATATGCGGCCGATACAGCAACTCAGGCCAACTCATGTCATCGACCGGGTCGACGTATTCACAGTCCACCATGACGTAGCGGTAGCCGGCTTTTTGCAAATGCGGAATGAGGGCCATATCGAAGCCCATTTCGGGTGGCCAAAAGCCGTTGAATTGGCTGCGCCAGAAGGCATGTTTGGCCATCGCCTGCCAGCGGGCGATCTGCTCGTCCCAGTCCGCCTCCGGCGTCAACGCCAACACGGGGTGGTAATAACCGGTGCCGAGAATTTCGAATAGCTGTTGGTTTTGCAAGTACCACAACAACGAACCGCAATCGACCATCCCGTAAGTCCGGCTCTGAAATTCTGGATTAGCCAGCGACTCCAGCAGCGTGCCGGAGAACGATAAATTTACCCGGGCAATATCTTCATATCCCCACAAGTGCGGGGCATTCGGTCATAGGCGAATAGGATCTCTTTGGCTTCCCACTCGTTGGTATCCAGCAGGTTGTCGAGATTGCTGGGGGGCTGGTGCATATTCAACACCAGTGCGTGATGGATTTCTTTCATTGCTTTCTTCTAACTGTTTAGCTTAACGGCTTGTTTAATGAAATTGGATGTATAATCCTCGCATAATTAAGGTTCACCGTGCTAGGGACATCGCACAAATTCAGCTTTATAAACTTTAGGTTGTGAATGGATGTGATTAGAAAAAGCCCGCACTACTTATTATTGCTCGGCTTGTTATTGCTTTTGGTCCCGGCATTGGCGCAAGGCTTTGATAACATTAATGATACCCGCAAGGTAGTTATCGGATTCTCCCAGGCCACGACAAACGAACCTTGGCGGTTGTTGTTCAACAAGGAACTGCGCGCGGAAGCGACCAAGTATCCGCAGCTCGAATTGCTGGTTCGTGATGGCATGGACACGGTGGAAAAACAAATTGCCGATGTGCAAGCGTTTATCGACCGGCCAGTCGATGCCATTCTGATTTCACCCAAGGTTGCTGAAGAGCTGACACCGGTGGTCAGCCGTGCTTTCAATGCCGGCATCCCCGTATTCGTCTTGGATAGGGACTTAGTCAACGACCGTTATACTCAATTCATTGGGGGCGACAATCTTGAGATCGGTCGCGCGGCAGGGCGCTATGCGGTAAACCTATTAGGTGGTCCGGGACTCGCGCGGGGTCGCATTGCTGAGATATGGGGCGGCATGGCGTCAACCCCGGCGCAAGATAGGCATAAGGGGTTTTATGAGGTCATTAGTCAAGAACCCGGAATCGCATTGGTCGGGAGTCCCGGTGACGGTGATTGGAAACAGGATTTGGGCTATGAAATCATGCTGGAAACCTTGCAAAACCACGAACAGATTGATTTGGTTTATGCGCACAACGACCCGATGGCCTATGGTGCTCATATGGCGGCTAAGGACATGGGACGCGAACGGGACATCGCATTTTTAGGGATAGACGGGATACCGGCTGAGGGTGTGCAGTGGGTTTACGATGGTATCCTAACAGCGACATTCCTTTACAAAACTCCCGGCGATGAGGGCATTCGGCAAGCGATGGCTTTTTTGCGCGGCCAGGAAGTCGAAAAACGTCTAATTTTGCCCACAATGACCATTGATCGCAGCAATGCTGAAGACATCCTGCGTAGCCACGGATTGCTTTGACCGCATGACACCCCGCAAGCCCCCTGTGCGCCCAAACCAATGACGAGTGAGCGGACCGGCATGACGACGCGAAGTCAATTCAGGGTCAATCTCTATCTTGCGTTTGCCGTTATAGCAGCTATTCTCGTTTTCGCAGTGGCGCTGGCTCTGTATTCCGCCAATCAGCAGAGCCGAGCGCTAGCGCGTATTACCGGAGAGGTACTGCCGGAAGCCCTGGCGGCTTTACGGCTTGCTGAACGGAGCGCCGCATTGGCAGCATCGGCGCCTACACTGGCGAATTCCGAAGACACCGAACAACTGAATCAGGTTGGGGGCTGGCTGGACGGATTAATTGACGACATTCAGTCCCATTTGACTGAATTGGAGACTCATGTCGAACCGGAAACCATCGGCAATATCCGCAGAGAAGTCACCCGACTCGGCGATTCGCTAAGCGCATTGAAGGAGATCATCCGATTCCGTTCCGAACTCGCCCAAAGGCAGGCAACGCTCCGCGAACAGGCGCGCCACATCCACAACGAATTGATAGACACGCTAAGCCCGGTTGTGTATGGCGTTACCTCGCTGGCGAAGTTATCGACAAGACAGACTATTCGACGCAATCAGCAACTGTTCGAAACCCTGCATAACAACACGACAAAACGATTAACCGATTTATTAGAGCTACGCCTCGTGGTGCAACGGCTAAGTTCGCCTGCAGCAACGTTGTCGAGCGAAGCCTGGACGGAAGCGCTCTCAACGCTGCAAAGTAAGGTTACCAATTTATTGCCGCTGATCGACGCAAAAGTTCATGGTTGGATCACAGCCGCTATCGACCGCCTGAGCCGCTATCCTTCCTCACCGAAGGAACGCGACACAGCCCTGAACCAGTTAGCAACGTGGCTCGACCAACAGATTGATCAAGCAAAAGAAGAACTGCGTTTGGCTTACCGAGATATGGTGCAAGAGTCAAATACTGCTATTACTGAATTAGTGGAACAGGCGTTGCGAAATTTGGAGTATGCCCTTGATATCAAAGCCGAGGGTAATCTGCTGTTCGCAGTTTTGATGACTATACCGGAAGCCGGCACCTTCGATTTGGTGGCATTGTTGCAGAACCAATTCAAGCAATCCGGTTACCGCTTTCGTATTGCTGTCAACGCCTTTTTGGCCGGCGAGTTGGCGCAACGCAACCCCATACTGGCCACTCAAATCGCTACGATAGAACAACGCCTAGCGGAATTCGGCGAACCTTCCGAGAATCCGTTCAGTTTACGGCGTGAAGTAGTGCAATTGGACGGAACGGTACAAGGTTTACTCACTGAGAACCGTCTCGTCGCGGAGAATGTCACGGCGCAAATCAACTGGCTGGTCAGCCAGGTAAAGGCCGATAGCATCGCTTTGCAAACAGAACTCACCAGCAGTCGCAGAGCCCATGAAAACGTATTAATTTTTGTCTGTGTCGGCGGTTTACTGTTAGCAGCTTTTGTCACTTATTTCACAGTCAACGTGCTAGACCAGCACGAGCGCGCATTACACACCGCCAAGGACACTGCCGAACAGGCTAACCGCGCCAAGTCGGAATTTCTCGCCAAAATGAGTCATGAAATCCGCACCCCGATGAACGGTGTACTCGGTATGAGCGAGTTGTTGCTCAACACGTCGTTAACGGAACAGCAACGCCAGTTCGCTGATTCGACTCATCAATCAGCGAACGCGCTGTTAAGAATAATCGACGATATTCTGGATTTCTCTAAAATCGAGGCGGGTAAACTGGGATTGGAGATCGTCGAGTTCGATCTCAGCGAATTGGTTGAAGAAATCACCGAGCGATTCGCCGACCAAGCTTACCGTAAAGGCGTCGAACTGGTTTGTGTGATTCCCGGCGATACCCCGCACCGCGTCGCCGGTGATCAGGTTCGCTTGCAACAGGTGCTCATCAACTTGCTTGGTAACGCCCTTAAGTTTACGTTTCAGGGTGAAATCGTCGTAAGTTTGACCACGCTGTCGGTTACCCCGGAAGAATGCCGGATGCATTTCGATGTCATCGATAGCGGCATCGGCATTGATACACAGCAGCAAAAGCATATTTTCCAAGCGTTTTCGCAAGCCGACAGTTCGACCACGCGTCGTTTTGGCGGCACCGGTCTGGGTCTGGCCATTGTCAGGCAACTGGTTGCGCTTATGGATGGCACGGTCGGGGTAGAGAGCCAACTCGGTCGCGGTTCGCGATTTTGGTTTAACGCCCGATTTGCCATCGGGATTGACCCGATAGTCACCCCCTCTACCGAGTTACCCGATTTACGGGTGCTGGTGGGCGTGGCGAATCCTGTTCAACGAAGCGCGCTGCTCGATTTGTTGGCAGAGTGGCGCGTACCCGCTGATAGTGCCGAGGACGCCGACCAACTGCTGGAACTTGTGCATCACCAAGCTCAGACAGCGGAGCCGTTCGAGCTAACTATTCTGGACAGCGCATTGCCGATCCCTGCGGAAACCAATTTAGCTGCTCTTATTCGTACTACGCCGGCCTTGTTTATCACCCGCCCTATCCTGCTGCACCCCAAGGCACAAGTTTTAGATGCGGAAACACGAACCGTTTTTAATCATTATCTGACCAAACCAATACGGCGTTCTCAAACTGCGCCGACTCTTGTTAGAAGCGAGGTATAAGACAACTGAACCGATTCAAGTTCTGAGTAGGCAAGAACAGTTTGCGGCAGACGCTCATTGCGCGCCCGCACGATCAGCTGATTCAGCCGCACAGACCAATAGCTTAGAGCAGGCTAACGTTGTTGCTGCAACGCGTCCCACCAAACACCGTATATTACTGGCCGAAGACAACCCCATCAATCAACAGGTCGCTCTCGCCATGCTGGATCAATTCGGCTATCAGGTCGATCTGGCGAACAACGGCCAGGAAGCACTGAACGCCGCGGCTCGACAGTCCTACGATTTGGTTTTGATGGATTGTCAGATGCCGGAAATGGACGGTTTCGAAGCGACGCGGCGAATCCGTGCACTGGAAGAAGGTCAACAGAAAGAAATGCGGTGGTACACGCCGATCATCGCGCTGACGGCCCATGCGATGGAAACAGATCGCGAATATTGCCTTACTGCGGGTATGGACGATTACATGACCAAGCCGTTCACCCGTCAACAATTGACGGATTTGCTGAAGCGTTGGTTAGTTCGCGATGACAGGCCTATTGAGTGCCCTGCACAGGATTCATAGCTGTTCGGAATCCGTGCTGCGGTTATCATCCTCCACTGCCTTATCCTCGCCGCTTGGTACTTCAAGATCGGCTTGTTGATAAGCACATTGATAACAAATACGCATGCTTTGTTCGATAAGGAACGCGCCGGCGGCCCGGCTGGCCGCATAAGTCGCAAATCAAATAAGTCCCGCTCACAATCCCGTTACCTTGGCTAACTCAGGGGGGTTATACCCATAGCTTTGGTGACTGCGACGGAAAACACAAGCCCTACGTCGAAAGCGCAAGCATTGGCAACGATCACGTAGGGCTAATTGGATCGGTAAGCCCTATTCAAAATTGATCCCGCGGTAACAAATCGGAAAAGTCGTTCAAAGACCAGCTTTCTACCGGTTCGAGTTCCAACGGGTCCAATGGTTGAGTGATGGTCCGGCGAGCTTTGCGTACTTTAGCGGGACGGCTTTTCATGGCTAACATGCCGGCATTAAACGTCTTTGATCGGGTAGTCATCACGGTATTTGGTTTCATAGGTTTTCCCTCCACTGTTTGCTCTGTCGGAATATTTTGCAGAACCCATGCCATTTCCTTTTTCACTCAAAAATCCGATCAATAGCAAAAGACAAAACAAGTAGTTACGTCACGCTTTAGGGAAAACAACACAGTGAAATTCAACTTGGTCGGGAAACAACCT
>JAAUQA010000221.1 GCA_012032855.1 Candidatus Competibacteraceae bacterium | reverse complement strand
CAGCAATCTGGTAAGCCCTGCCTTGGGGCTTTAGGTTCTTCAACTTGGCGTCTGTGAGCGCCATAAATCACCTTAACGTGCCCATCAAACCCTGCACCAAACTATCAGTCGTTATAAGCAAGGATGGGACAATGGGCACTCATAAAAACGTGAATGGGGTAATCAATGGGAACAATTATAGACAGATTCCCCCGGAACACAAAAGAACGGAATAGAAAGAAAACCGCTTATATTCGGGTTTTATGATGTGGTTTACGGAAGAATTCGGAACGCTCCAGAATGTTTGCTATTTTCCGATACAGAAAGAGGCAAAAATTCGCCCCAGCAAATCATCGCTGGTGAATTCTCCGGTGATTTCAGATAGCGCATTCTGCGCCCCGCGTAACTCCTCAGCCACTAACTCACCTGCCTGAGTGCGTTCCAGTTGTACATAAGCCCGACTCAAATCATTACTCGCATTGTCTAAGGCTTCCAAATGGCGGCGGCGGGCGATAAAGGTGCCTTCATCGTTTCGGTAACCGATACAGTTCTTTAAATATTCATCCAATAGGGCTAACCCCGCCCCGGTTTTGATCGACAGCAACACTTCACTGCCCCACTGGCCTTCCCGCACAGTGGCAACCTGTTCGGTCAAATCGATCTTGTTGCGGATCACTGTCAGCGGAGTATTCGTCGGTAGTCTGGCTCGCAAGGCTTCATCTTCGGCGGTTATCCCCTGTTGATCGTCCACCACGAATACAATGCGATCAGCCGTTTCGATTTCATGCCAAGCCCGACGGATACCCTCTTGTTCCACCGGATCGGTGCTATCCCGCAAACCAGCGGTATCGATGATGTGCAAGGGCAAGCCGTCGATGCTGATGTGTTCACGCAGCACATCGCGAGTAGTGCCGGGAATTTCGGTCACGATGGCAGCTTCGCGCCCGGCTAGAACATTCAGCAGGCTGGATTTACCGGCATTGGGACGACCCGCAATCACCACCGTCATGCCGTCGCGCAACAGCTGTCCCTGCGACGCTGTGTTGCGTAAATCATCAAGACGACGGGACAGCTCCCGTAATTGTTCAGCGATATGGCCATCGGCGAGAAAATCGACTTCCTCTTCGGGAAAATCGATAGCGGCTTCGACATACAGCCTCAGGTGAATCAATCCTTCGACTAAGTCATGCACTCGACGGGAAAACTCGCCTTGCAAGGAACGTAAAGCAGCGCGCGCCGCTTCGACGGTGCTGCTTTCGATTAAATCGGCAATCGCCTCGGCTTGCGCTAAATCCAGCTTATCGTTGAGAAAAGCACGTTCGGAGAATTCGCCGGGGCGAGCCAAACGTGCGTCGAGCTCCAACACGCGGGCCACTAGCAAATCCATCACCACCGGACCGCCATGACCGTGCAATTCCAGCACATCCTCGCCGGTGAACGAGTGGGGTGCCGGGAAATACAGCGCAATCCCTTCGTCGATCAACTGTCCGTCGGCATCTCGAAATCGACAGAAAGTAGCCTGTCTGGGCGGCGGTACGCGGCCCAATAACAGTTCTGCGATAACCTGTGTTCGTAGACCGGACAGCCGCACGATGCCTATCCCGCCACGTCCCGGCGGCGTAGCGATGGCAACAATGGTATCCGTGTTCATGACTTGGGCTTGGGTGGCAACCGCACTAGTACGGTTTCCGAATACCGATCATGCAATCGCAGGATCAGCACGAATGCCAGGAAACACGCCCCCACAGTTAAGCTCAGCCCCCAATGCAACCCTAACACCTGCCGGGCATAGACTACTGGTAATAACCACAGCGCTGCCAGACCAAAACGCAACAACGCTTGCGTCCAAGTCACTGCTGCGCCGGTGTGCTGTTGGAGACGCAGTTTCCAGGCCCTCATGCCGAGCGTTTGGCCACCGTGGGTCCAGAACCAAGCGTAGAACAGAAAACAGACTACCAAGATATAGAGTGAGAATAACGGCTGGCCCGCCGGCACCGCCGTACCTCCCGTCAGCGGCAGCACTAAAGCTGTGGCGATGAACAAGATCGCAAACAGCAGCAAGGTATCGTACACAATAGCGCCCAAACGGCGTAATAAGCTCGCGGGGCTGGGTTCGGTTGAAGAGGGCATGATTACCTGACAGCAGAATGGAAGCGAACGTGCATTATCGGCCATCGTTAACTATTTTTATCAGGAATTGTTCGACTTTTTCAGCCCAGGGGAAATACCGATGAGTATTGTGGCCGAGTTGTTGACCAAACCGGGGGTGATCGCTGCGGGCGAGTACGCTTATCGTGGCGATCGATTTTCCTATCGCGGCAATTTGACCGAGTCCCATGCGCGTATGGCGTCCATCATGTGCCGAGCGACGACGATGAGCACGCATATGCAGGGAGAGATTATTGCTGTCGTTATCTTCCCGCAACTTCCCTCAGTTGCGTGGTTGGGTGATGCGTGGCTCCGCTCACACTATTTGCGTCGTGGCGAATGTGTTTTGTTTATTCGATAACCAAGCCGGAGCGATCAATCCGGTCATCGATTTTATGCGTCAAGCGTTGGCGCATGACCCCATGGATTTAATTTAGTCCGCATCCATCCGCGCATGGAGTTGCACGGCTTTGGGCTTTGTTTGGGAGGAATCAGCTTATGGCAACCTTAGCACAATTAATGGCCCTGCCCGGCGCGCTGGCAGCGTTTGAATTTCGCGGCAGTGGTGAGTTATTAGACCACACGATCGGCCCCGAAGAGATTATCGACAAGACCGTGCTGGATTTATTGGCCCATATGTGTGCCGCTAACATCAGCATTGCAACTATGCAAGCACGGGGTTGGGAGCAGGTGACTGATATGCGGGGATTCTATCCGGTCCGTCAGTTTACGCTGATCGGCTTCGACTGGTCGGTGATTGTCAGCGGCCTGCGCCGGGAGGCTCCGAAAACCGCTGGGGAAGCATCCTTACCGCCATTCATGGGTATTGTGATAGCTAATGAGGCGGCCGACTACGAAGCCGCATATGCAGCCTTGGAGGAGGGGACCTAATGACCCTGATCAAGCGTCTGTTGGCTCTGGATGGCGTGAATGTGGTCTGTCTGTTCCGGGATGATGGCTCGCTGGCGGAGGGGTATGGTCTGATGCAACAACAGGAAATGGTCGAACTGGCCAAATTCTCCCACCACTATCGCCGTATGGTGCAAAGCAACGCCGATCAATTGTCCATGTTCACCGGGATGCGCGGCTGGACTCCGCGCGCGGTTGGGTGGTGCGAGGCAATCACTTTTCGGCCTGTTGCGTGGCTAATCTCGTGTGTATCGTGGATAACGAGGAAGGCGCGTTAAACGAGATCCTGGTAGAACTGCAAGAAGTGTCGCGGTGGTAACCCGGCAACAACACAGGGATGAATGCGATAGGTATCGGTCAGCCGCTCATGCTTTGCGGCAACCAAGTCACCACAGCTGGAAACACGCTGATAATCACCACCGCCGTTACCAGTAGTAAAAAAAACGGCAATGAAGCACGCGCCACAGCGAGAATGTCACGCCCCGTCAACCCCTGTAGTACAAACAGATTAAAGCCGACCGGCGGGGTGATCTGCGACATCTCTACCACCAGCACGACGAAAATACCGAACCACAGCAGGTCGATACCGGCTGCTTCCACCATCGGGAGAATGACCGCTGTGGTCAACACCACTACCGAAATCCCGTCGAGAAAGCATCCCATCACGATGAAAAACAAGGTCAACGCGATGAGCAGGACCTGCGGGGACAATTGCATTGCATCGATCCATTCTGCAAGCAAGCGAGGAATACCGGTATAACCCATTGCTATCGTAAGAAATGCCGCGCCGGCTAAGATAAAGCCGATCATGCAAGCGGTATGGGTCGCGCCGACCACGCTGGCGGTAAATCCTTGCCAACTGAGCGACCCGGTCAGCCAGGACAGCGTTAACGCACCGGCTACTCCCAATGCAGCCGCTTCGGTGGGGGTAGCAAAGCCCACATAAATCGACCCGATCACGGCGCAAATCAGTAGAATAACCGGCATGAGGCGGCGTGATTGGTTAAACCGTTCGCGCCAAGGCAAGATCGGTTCCGGCGGTGGTTGACGATCCTTATTAAGCAAGGACCAGACGATCACATAACCCATGAACAGGACGATCAGCAACACGCCCGGCAACACCCCGGCCACGAATAGGCGGGCGATTGAGATTTCAGCCGATACACCGTATACGATCAAGATAATTGAGGGCGGAATCAAGAACCCTAGCGTACCCGAGCCCGCCAGCGTGCCGATGACCATGCTCTCATCGTAGTGGCGCTTGCGTAATTCCGGAATCGACATCCGCCCGACGGTAGCGGCGGTGGCCGCCGAAGAACCCGACACCGCTGCGAACAGGCTGCAGCCAAGAATATTGACGTGCAGCAAACGCCCAGGCCAGCGACCCAGCCAGGGCGCTAATCCTTTGAATAAATCGTCCGACAGACTGGTGCGGAATAAAATCTCCCCCATCCAAATGAACAGCGGCAACGGCGCCAGCGCCCAAGAGGCAATGGCTCCCCACAGCGTGCTGCCCAGCACCAATCCGGGCGGCGCGTTAGTGAACACCAGCAGGGCAAACAGCGCGACCCCCAGCAACGCCAACGCCACCCAAACGCCGCTGGCAAGTAATGTCAATAGCAGCCCGATCAGCAACACACTCATCAACACTGGATCCATTAAGACTTAACTCCTATTCGCTCTGTTCGCCGCCGTGTGGCGTGGACGGGAGTATCCCGCGCCAAGTTCCGATCAGGGTTTCCAATAAACACAGACTCATGACGATTAGCCCGAAAGCCATCGCCGCCTGCGGTATCCACAGTGGAAAAGCCACTACCCCTGGCGACACGTCATGGTAGCGGAACGACCCGATGGCAAGATCAATAATCCACCAGGTGGCATACAAAACCAGTCCCAAGCCAGCGGTCAACGCCCACAGTTCGAAGCCGAAGCGCAGTTTGGCGGGCAACCGCGTGATCAGCAAGGATACGCGGATATGCGCACCGGCCCGGAAGGTCGGTGCCAGCGCCAGAAAGGTCAATGCCGCAAAGGAATAGCCAGCCATTTCATTGGCATCCGGTACCACCAAACCGAGCTGACGACCGATGGTTTGGGCCAAAATCAGCACTGCAATGGTCACCATAAACAACGCCGCCAGCATTTCGCAGCAACGATATAAGCATCCGAGTAGCCGTTGCATCAGTACTTCTCTTGAGTGAGCTAGTCGGAAGAGGCTATTGAGCGCGATAGGCGTCGAGCACGGCCTTACCGTCCTCCCCGGTTTCCTGTAGCCATTCGTCGGTCATCGTGGCACCGATTTTGAGTAGTTCCGCCTTGAGTTCAGCCGACGGAGGCGCAACGCTCATGCCGTTGTCGGCCAGTTCTTTTTTCATCGCTTCACCTTCGGCCATGCTGATCTTCCAGCCGCGTTGTTCCGCTTTGGCTGCAGCATCGCGTACCGCTTGCTGACTCGCCTCATCCAAGGCGTCGAATTGACGCCGATTCACGATGATCATGTTTTTGGGAATCCACGCCTGCAGGTCGTAGAAGTGTTTCACGAAATCCCATGCCTTGGAGTTCACCCCGGTGGTCGGCGAGGTGATCATGGCCTCGACTAGGCCGGTAGCGAAGGCTTGGGGTATTTCCGGCACTTCGATTTGGGTGGGCACCGCGCCGACCAGCTGCGCCAATCTGGAAGTCGCTTTGTTGTAAGCGCGAAACTTGAGGCCGCCAAGATCGTCGATGGTTGCCACCGGTTTGCTAACATACAACCCTTGCGCCGGCCAGGGCACTGCGTATAGCAGGATCAAGCCGTCCTTAGCCAAGCGTTGTTCGATGAGCTGACGGGACGCTTGCCAAAGCGTCTTCGCCTGCGCGTAGTCAGTAGCTAAAAACGGAATGGAATCGACTGTGTACAACGGGTCTTCATTGCCGAGAATGGAAATAAAAACTTCGCCGGCCTGTACTTGGCCGGTTTGTACGGCGCGCTTGATCTGCGGGTGTTTGAACAGC
>JAAUQA010000220.1 GCA_012032855.1 Candidatus Competibacteraceae bacterium | reverse complement strand
ACGCCACCGGGTGATCAATATGTCGTGCTAAGGATTGATAATCCGCCGGTCGACTCAGAAACCACTCGTGAGCTGTTCCGGAACATGGCTAAGGAACTCCCGTTCGATCCCCGTAGTCATTGGGATCAACTAGCTTAGAGATCAGCACCATGCTAAAAATCAAACCATCCTCCGGATGGGCCGTCGTGTTCCTGATGCTGTTGAGCACCAGCTTGCCAACGCTAGCGGCATTACCGGCCAAGGTCGATAATCAAGCGCTGCCGACGTTGGCCCCAATGCTGGAGCGCGCCACCCCGGCTGTGGTTAATATCGCCACGGAAAGTCGGGTGGCTCGCCCCCGATCTCCATTGTTGGACGATCCTTTCTTCCGGCATTTTTCAATATTCCCCAGCAACCACAGGAACGTCGAGCGCAAAGTTTGGGCTCCGGGGTGGTGGTGGATGCCGATCAAGGCTATGTGGTCACCAATCACCATGTCATTAACAAAGCCGATACCATCACGGTGATTCTGCGCGACGGGCGGCGCTTGGATGCGAAACTGATCGGCTCCGACCCGGAAACCGATATTGCCGTCATTCAGGTGCCGGCGGAACGACTGACCGAGTTACCGCTAGCCGATTCCGATGCGCTTCGGTCGGCGATTTTGTCGTGGCTATCGGTAATCCCTTTGGGCTGGGTCAGACCGTTACATCGGGGATTGTCAGCGCACTCGGTCGCACCGGGCTGGGTATTCAGGGTTATGAAGACTTCATCCAGACTGATGCCTCGATCAATCCCGGCAACTCAGGTGGGGCGCTGGTCAACTTAAACGGTGAGTTAGTCGGCATCAATACCGCCATCATCGCGCCGGGCGGCGGTAACGTAGGCATTGGTTTCGCGATTCCGGCCAATATGGTGAAAGGGTTGATGGCCCAATTGGTTAGTTTTGGCGAGATACAACGAGGTCAGCTCGGAGTGGTTATTCAAGATTTAACCGAAGAACTGGCCCGCGCGTTTAATATCCGGCAAACCACCGGCGCGGTCATTGCCCAAGTCGTCGCCGATTCCGCTGCGCAACGGGCAGGTCTGCGCGCCGGCGATGTGATACTGGCAGTCGACGGTAAGCCCGTTCGCGGAGCCGGTGAGCTACGCAATCGCGTCGGGTTATTACGGGTCGGCGAACAGGTGCAATTGAATATCATCCGCGATGGACGGCGCATGACGATTACCGCCCAGATCAGCAAGTTCCAGGCATCGACGGCACCGGGTAAAGATATCAGTCCCCGCTTAGCGGGAGCGATATTCCAGGAAATCGGCCCCGGTTCGCCGCTCTATGGACGTATTGAAGGGGTATTGGTAGCGCAAGTGGAACCCGGCAGTCCGGCGGCGCGTGCCGGATTGCGCGGCAACGATATTGTGTTCAGCATTAACCAACAACGGGTCGCTGACACCAATACCCTGGAACGTGTCGCCGCACAGAGCGATGTGTTATTGATCGGCATACAACGTGGCCGTAGTCAGTTAATCCTCTATATTCAGTAAGCTCGTCGCGATCACGTTTGACCGCACGTGCCGCCAATCGATTCGCCTCCTCACTCTCCCAACTCATTCCGTCTCCGCAGCTGTCATCGACAGTGCTCCGCTTACTCAATTCACAGAATCACAGCGGTATGTACTACTATTGACTGAGATTAGATTTCGGCGGGGAGATCAATACCACATCATGGCAGGCCCATTCAAAGCCATCTTGGCTGTGCTGTTAGTTGCAGTGACCGTGTTTTCAGGCGCGATTCCTACCGACACGAGCGCAACGACACTCACTTTGCTGACCGAAGAACTGCCACCGCTCAATTTTACCCAAGATGGCAAACTGATGGGCTTTTCGGTAGACGTCGTGCGAGAGATACAGCGTCGGGTGGGTAATACCGATTCCATCGAAGTGGTCCCTTGGGCGCGCGGCTATAAAGCCGCTTTGGAACGGCCAAATACGGTGCTGTTCTCAACCGCCCGCACTCAAGAACGCGAGCCCTTTTTCAATGGGTCGGTCCCTTGGTGCGCTGGCAGTACGTGTTCTACAAAAAGCAGGGCTCGCCGATCCGTCTGAACACCCTGAAGGATGCCCGCCGGGTGGGCAGTATCGCCACCTATCGTGATGATGCGCGTGAACAGTTTTTGCTGGAACGCGGTTTCGATAATCTCGATAGCTCACCGAAATTGGTCAGTTGTGCGCGAAAGCTCATGGAAGGTCGGGTTGATTTGTGGCTTGATTCCAACCTCACTGCCCGTCAAGTCATGCGGCAGATCGGCCTTAGCGGCGATGAAATCGAACCGGCTTTAGCGTTCAAAAGCAATTATCTGTATATCGCTTTTTCGCACAGCACCTCTGCTTCCATCGTGGAACGATGGCAAACCGCCCTTGATGATATGAATCGGGATCAGTCGTTCGCCGATATTTTTGGGCGTTGGTGGCCGGATGAAACGCCGCCGGCTTCGGACGGATTGCGAGCTACAGCACGTGACATTCGCTTGGCGGTCTATACGGAAGACCTACCGCCGTATAATTTCTTGCGCGATGGGGAATTAACCGGTTTTTCAGTGGATTTAGTGCGCGAGATCATGCAGCGTGTCGGCTCAGTAACACCGATTCAAGTGGTCCCCTGGTCCCGCGGTTATCAAAAAGCCTTAGAGGGGCCGAATGTCGCCCTGTTCTCGACCGTGCGCAGTGCACAGCGCGAAAGACTGTTTAAATGGGTCGGTCCCCTTGCCACAAATGAAAACGCATTGTATGCCCGTGCGGGTTCCGGCATTACCCTCACGGCGCTGGATGAGGCTAAACTGATAGACAGTATCGGTACCTATCAAGATGACGTTAATGAACAATTTCTTCGTGAGAACGGGTTTACCAACCTTTATAGTCACAGCACCCCATTAGCCATCTTACGTAATTTATTGGCCGGGCGAATTCAGCTTGCGATTATGAACAAGCTTAGTGCTTCCCGGCTTCTCCATCAGGCCGGACTGCAAACCGACAGTATCGAACCCGTGCTCACCACCCGCAATACGCCTCTGTATGTCGCTTTTTCGCTTAATACGCCCAATGCGTTAACCCAGCTATGGCAAGATGCCCTGGACGGCCTTCATGAGGACGGAACTTTTGCTCGCGTTTATCAGAGTTGGTTGCAAGGGATGCCGGCCCTCGGTGCGCACACTGTCATCGGCGTTGACCGCTAATGCCACCAGGGCTTACGGGCCAACCCCCAACTTATCGCTGGACCCTGGCGCAAAAGCTGATTCTGATCGTGGTGCTGACCACCACCGGCACTTTGCTCGGCTTCGGTGCCTTGCAAGTCAACTCCGCCACCCAAGAATTAGAAGAACAGCTACTGCAAGACGGACAACGCAACGCTGATATTCTGGCCGCTGCGTTAAGCGTACCGTTATGGGACATGGATCGCAGCGGTGGCCGCTCAATCCTCCAAGCCGGGATGGCCGAGCGCGCCATTATCGGCATTTGCGTTACCGAGCCGCTTACTTCTGATGTCTCACACGGGCAACATGCGTCCCTGGCTGTGTTTTCATAAGCAGCCGGACGGTGCGATCACGTCGGGCAGACAACTGTCATCTGATACGACTGAGTTGATGGTGCAACAGAACATCTTAAAAACAGCGTCGACGCTGCGATGGAACAGCAGAAGGTGATCGGAGTAGTAGAAGTACATTTGACCCGCAGTTACCTCCACGAAAGCCTCCGCCGCACGATTATCAGTATTGCGATCCAGACGCTTGCATTGAACATTATCATTGTGGTTATTCTAATGCTGGCCATACGTCGTGTATTGCTGACCCAGCTGCATGGATTGCATGACACCATGGCTGATATCGGCCGAGGTCGTATGGATGTGCGCGCAACCGTTCAATCCCATGACGAGGTAGGAGAAATCGTCGCCGCTTTTAACACCATGACCACTTCATTGCAACGCAAACAGGTCGAATTAGTCGAAAAGTCGCGGTGGCTGGAACAGTTCAATATTGATCTTGAAGACCGCATTGCCGAACGAACCGTTGAACTGCGTCGGTTAAACGCAAACCTGCTGGTGGCAAAGGATCAGGCCGAAGCGGCTACCCGTGCCAAGAGCGAATTTCTTGCCAATATGTCGCATGAGATTCGTACCCCCATGAACGGCATTGTGGGTATGGTGGATTTGTTATCCGATACTGCTCTGGATAACCAACAGTACGATTACTTGGAAACTGTTGCCAGCTCAGCGAATACCCTGCTGACCATCCTCGACGATATTTTGGATTTCTCGAAAATCGAAGCCGGAAAATTGGATCTGGTCATCAAGCCGTTTAACCTGCGGCGGGTAATCGAACAAGTATTGGAATTGTTTCGTGCTCAAGCTACGGATAAACAGATCGCGTTGGCAATGGATTATGCTGACGACGCGCCGGAATGTTTCGTTGGCGATCCGGTGCGAATTCGCCAGGTATTGACCAATCTCACCGGGAATGCGGTGAAGTTCACCGAATCCGGTTCAGTTACGTTAGAAGCCACAGCCACCGGTTCAGAGCAAGAGCAGGTCTTGATGCGGGTAGCCGTCATTGATACCGGAATTGGGGTTGAGGATCAAGATCGCGAGACGATCTTTCAACAGTTTACGCAGGCCGATGAGTCGGTAACGCGGCGCTTTGGCGGGACCGGGCTGGGACTGGCCATCAGCCGCCAACTCATCATGCTCATGAATGGGCAGTTGGAGATGGACAGTACTCCGGGAGTCGGCTCCGTGTTCCATTTTACCCTGCCTTTACGGCAAGCTACGCCCGAGCAGGCGGGCGAATTGAATAATCGCTTACCTCCGCCTGTGGCGATACAGTACCAGGCTAAGGTGTTGCTGGTCGAAGATAACGCCATCAGTCGGCGGTGGTGCGTTTGCTGTTAGAAAAGCTGGGGTGCCGGGTCGATGAGGCCGTGAATGGACGCGAAGCTGTAGAACGAATCGCTACCCAACCTTACGATTTGATGTTTATGGATGCAACCATGCCGGATATGGACGGATTCCAAGCTACCCGTGAAATTCGCCGTCGCGAAGGCGACGGTCCGCAAACGCCGATAATTGCCATGACGGCGTTAGCGATGCGCGGCGACCGCGAGCGCTGTCTAGCCGCTGGGATGAATGACTATCTTGCTAAACCCGTCACACGACAAAACTTGGCTGCAGTCATCAGTCGGGTGTTACACAGCGCCCAACAAATCCCGGTTACAATAGTCGAAAAAGCCAACCGCTGGGCGGTAACGGCAGAAAAATCCCTATACTAGATAGATCACCGCTAGCCGGCGTTGCAGGCAATGATCCTGCCCTGGTCGATGAGTTAGTGAATATGACGATTGAAGATACGCAACAGCGAATTGCGGAGTTGGAAACCGCGCTTGCTGATAATGATGCACAACGAACTGCTCACATTGCGCATTCCCTGGCGGGTATCGCGCTGAGCGTGGGCGGTCTGGAACTGAGCGCTTGCGCTAAACGGGTTGAGATCGCTGCAGGTTCGGCGCGCCTTGATCTCTGCCGCAACCTGCTTTTGTCGCTGAACACCGCCTTGCAGCGCCTTGAACCGGCGTTGCGACAGACCGATTGGAGTTCCTCTGACCAGAGAGAGGTTGAGTACAATCAAAGTTCCCGGATGGAGGAAAAGTGAAGGTGAAGGTTCTTGTCGCTGAAGATGAACGGGTTCCGCGCATGCTCCTCAGTCGCCAGATTTCGGGGTGGGGATATGATGTGGTGGAAACCGACAACGGTGATACGGCTTGGCAGTGCATTGTCGGTCAAGAACCGCCTCGTATCGCCGTGCTTGATTGGGTAATGCCGGGTCTCGATGGGGTTTCGATTTGTCGAAAGATTCAGGAGGTTGGCGAGCTACCGTTTATTTATACGTTGCTGCTTACTGTAAAGACCGATGAGGGCGATTTAGTGCATGCACTCGCCCAAGGCGCGCACGATTTTCAAACCAAACCCGCCCGACCGGCCGAGTTGCGCGCTCGGCTCGCTGTGGGGCGACGTCTGGTGGACGCGA
>JAAUQA010000004.1 GCA_012032855.1 Candidatus Competibacteraceae bacterium | reverse complement strand
ATTTGCCAAAGGTTTTATTCCGGGTTCAATTTTCATTGGTATTGATGATAATTTTGCACCGTGGGTAGGTGCTTTGATTCCTGATTTAAAACAACCAATTCTTTTTGTTGCTGAGGATGGTCGCGAAGAAGAAGTCGTCACCCGCCTGGCGCGCGTAGGTTACGACTATTGCCTGGGTTATCTCGACGGCGGCATTAAAGCCTGGAAAGCAGCCGGTATGGAGACTGATAGCATCGAAAGCATTACCGCCGGCCTGTAGTATCTCGCAAGCGGCCTCGGTGACCCGTTCATGACCGCTGGCCACGGCGGGTTTCATAAGCATTGACATCACTGTGATCCGAAAAGCTAGCTGCTGCTACTGGGACGGCGTCGTACGGGTCGCCGATTGCCGCCGGTTCGCGTTGGTGGCCGACGTCTTTCGGAGCGTTTGGGAGCCGTGGGTTTGCGGAGTAATTCTTCAGTGATCGGCGCTACCGGGATTTTTTGCCCGATATAGTCTTCGATTTCAGGTAAGGAATAGACATACTGCTCGCAGGCGAAGCTGATGGCATCACCGCTAGCCCCAATACGCGCGGTGCGACCGATACGATGCACGTAATCTTCGGCATCCTGGGGCAAGTCGAAATTGATCACATGGCTGACCTCAGGAATGTGCAGCCCCCGAGCGGCCACATCGGTCGCCACCAGAATCGGTAGATCCCCCTGTTGAAACCGCTCCAACAAGCGCTGGCGTTTGGTTTGGGGAATATCGCCCGACAACACGCCGGCCTCTAAGCCGTTACCCAATAAATAGGCCGACACCCGTTCCGCCGCCCGTTTGGTATTGACGAACACCATGGTGCGCTTCGGAGAATAGTGATGCATAACGCCAAGCAACAAGGAAATTTTATCGTCAGAGGAGGCGTGGTAAAGCACTTGTTTCACGTTGTCGGCAGTGACCTGTTCGGCTTCGACTTTTACCACCCGAGGGTCATTCATGTGTTCATAGGCCATTTCCATGACCCGCGCCGATAAGGTTGCGGAAAACAGCATATTGATGCGATTGCCGGCCGGCGGCATGCGGCGCAAAATGTAACGTAAATCCGAGATGAACCCCAGATCGAACATGCGATCCGCCTCATCCAACACCACAACCTCTACATTTTTCAGGGCAAACACCCGTTGTTTGTAGTAATCAATAAGCCGACCAGGGGTGCCGATCAGTACATCAACCCCCCCCTCCAACGCACGCCGTTGAGCTTCATAGCCGGTGCCACCGTACACGACCGCGAATCTTAAGCCGGTGTAACGCCCCAGCAATTGCGCATCGTTGTAAATTTGCAGCGCCAACTCGCGAGTCGGTGCCAGCATGATAGCCCAAGGCCCGGTTTTGTCCTCGTCAACGGGTGTTTCCATGAGATAATGCAGAGTAGCCAGTAGGAAAGCTGCGGATTTGCCGGTTCCCGTTTGCGCCTGGCCAGCCACGTCAAGACCCTTCAAGGTCAGTGGGAGGGTCTCCGCCTGAATCGGCGTGCAATAAACCAGACCTGCATCTTCCAGGCTTTCTAGGAGCGCTTCGTGTAAACCAAGCGAAGCGAAACGAACAGTTGTCAGATGATTTTTTCCATAGAATTCTAAAAATGTCCCGCACACTGAAGGATAGGACTTGAAATCAAGTGTTGTTTGGGCTGAAATGGTAGTCGATATTTCATGCTAACGGGTAAACCTGGGGCAAAAACTCCTCACCAATGGCTTCGAAGGGCGGTGTTCGCCCTCCACCCTTCGCCCGGTTTCGGAAAGCGGGATACTATTCATAGTAACATCTCATATTCCGGCTGACCGCGAAAGTAGTCCTCTAGAAGTCAGGCTCATTTTGGAGACGAATGTCGTGAGTGACCAGATTATTCATGTAACCGACGATACGTTTGAAACCGATGTACTGAATGCCGATAACCCGGTGCTAGTGGATTATTGGGCTGAATGGTGTGGCCCATGCAAAATGATCGCCCCTATTTTGAATGAAGTCGCCGATGAATACGCAGGCAAATTAAAAGTGGCCAAACTGAACATTGACGAAAACCCCGCCACCCCGCCAAAATACGGTATTCGCGGCATTCCTACTCTGATGCTGTTTCGCAACGGAAACGTGGAGGCCACCAAAGTCGGCGCGCTCTCCAAATCTCAACTAGCTGCATTTATTGACAGCAATTTGTCATAATAAAGCGGCAAACGGCGTCTATTAAAGGGTAGACGTCGTTTGTCAAGCGTGTTAGCGTACTCTTTAGCCAATCGTTTCCAGGCTGCCGTTTACCATCTCGCCGCTCGTCGGCTAACACCTCAATTCACCTGCGCACTCGCCCTCTTTCCGTAAAGGCGCGCGCTCTGTTGTCTATGCCTCTATCCGATAGCTTTTACTTACATGAACCTGACTGAGCTTAAAAAGAAATCTGCTGCTGAACTGATTGCCATTGCGCAGAGTTTAAGACTTGAGGGCATGGCCCGCTCCCGCAAGCAGGATGTTATTTTTGCGATTCTCAAGGCGACGGCCAAAAACGGCGAAGACATCTCCGGCGATGGTGTGTTGGAAATTCTCCAGGACGGATTCGGCTTCCTCCGCTCGGCAGATAGTTCTTATCTGGCCGGACCTGACGATATTTATGTCTCTCCTAGCCAAATTCGCCGTTTTAATTTACGCACCGGGGATACCGTATGCGGTAAAATTCGTCCCCCCAAGGAAGGTGAGCGGTATTTCGCGCTGTTGAAAGTCAGCGAAATCAATTTCGAGCCGCCGGAAAATGCTAAGAACAAGGTATTGTTCGAGAATCTTACTCCCTTGCATGCCACCGAGTGGTTGCAGTTGGAGCGTGGCAATGGCAGCACCGAGGACATCACGGCGCGGGTAATCGATTTAGTGGCACCTATCGGTAAAGGCCAGCGCGGCCTGATCGTGTCGCCGCCCAAAGCCGGCAAGACCATGATGTTGCAGAACATCGCGCAAAGCATTTCCTTAAATCATCCGGAATGTTATCTCATCGTCTTGCTGATTGATGAACGCCCGGAGGAGGTCACCGAAATGCAGCGTTCGGTGCGCGGCGAAGTGGTTTCCAGCACCTTTGACGAACCGGCCACCCGTCATGTGCAAGTCGCTGAAATGGTGATTGACAAGGCCAAGCGCTGGTGGAACACAAACGCGATGTGGTGATTTTGCTAGATTCCATTACCCGGCTGGCGCGGGCCTACAACACAGTGGTTCCCTCTTCGGGCAAGGTACTGACCGGTGGCGTGGACGCCAATGCCTTACAACGACCGAAACGGTTCTTCGGCGCGGCGCGCAATATTGAAGAGGGAGGAAGTTTATCCATCATCGCCACCGCGCTGGTCGACACCGGTTCGCGGATGGATGATGTCATTTACGAAGAGTTCAAAGGTACCGGCAACCTGGAACTCCATCTGGATCGCAAGATTGCTGAGAAACGCGTGTATCCATCAATCGACATCAATCGTTCCGGCACCCGCCGCGAAGAACTGCTGACCGATGCCGAAGACCTGCAGAAGATCTGGATTTTGCGCAAGCTATTGCACCCGATGGACGAACTGCAGGCTATGGAATTTTATTGGAACGGCTTAAGAACACCCGTACCAACAAGGAATTCTTCGAGTCCATGAAGCGTTAGTTAAGCGCTCCCTTCTTTTTGTCCTTGCTCCCGCGCAACAGCGCGATAACCGATGTCTGTGCGGTAATAAACGCCGTCCCAGCAGACTTGTCGAGCGAGTTGATAGGCCCGTTGTCGAGCGAGCGACACGGTTTCGCCCAACGCCGTGGCGCACATCACCCGCCCTCCTGCGGTAACGACATGAGTGTCATTTTGCGTCGTACCTGCGTGAAACATTTTAGTGCTTTCCTGTTCCGCGATGGGCAGCCCCGAAATGACATCACCTTTGCGATACATGCCCGGATAACCGGCAGCGGTTAGCACAACACCTAAAGCAGCCCGGGAGTCCCAGTCAGCAGTGATACGATCCAATCGCCTTTCCAAAGCGGCTTCACACAGATCAACCAAGTCGGAACGTAAGCGCAACATGATCGGTTGTGCTTCCGGGTCACCGAAACGGCAGTTGTATTCCAACACTTTAGGCGTACCGTCCGCACTGATCATTAATCCGGCATACAGGAAACCGGTATAAGAATGCCCTTCGGCTGCCATACCGTTGACCGTAGGTTCGATGACTTCCCGCAAGATACGTTGGTGCAATTCAGGCGTTACCACGGGTGCCGGAGAGTAAGCGCCCATACCGCCTGTATTGGGTCCTTGATCGCCGTTATCGCGTGCCTTGTGGTCCTGGGAAGACGCCATAGGCAGTATATGTGAGCCATCCACCATGACGATAAAACTGGCTTCCTCGCCTTGCAGGAATTCCTCAATCACCACGCGTTGCCCCGCTTCGCCGAATGTGCCATCGGTTAGCATATCGCGTACCGCTTGTTCGGCTTCGGCCTCGCGTTGGGCCAGAATCACACCCTTCCCAGCGGCTAAGCCATCGGCTTTGACCACGATCGGCGCACCGTGCCGGCGGATATAGTCCAATGCCGGAGTTAATTCGGTGAAGCTTTGATAAGCGGCGGTGGGTATCCGGTGACGCGCCAGAAAATCCTTGGTAAAGGCTTTGGAACCCTCTAACTGAGCGGCTTTCTGAGAAGGCCCAAAGCAGCGCAGACCAGCCTTTTGAAAAGCATCCACCACCCCCAACACCAAGGGGGCTTCGGGCCCGACGATGGTCAACCCCGCCTGTTTGTCACGTGCGCAGCGGATCAAGCCATCGATATCATCAACGGCAATCTCAATATTAGAGACTTTGGCTTCCAAAGCCGTACCGGCATTGCCGGGTGCGACGTAAACATGTTCCACTCGCGCTGATTGAGCAAACTTCCAGGCCAACGCATGTTCGCGTCCACCGCCGCCGATGATGAGTACATTCATAACGCCCTACCTTTGTGGATAACTAATGCCGGCGCCTGGTCATCCCGTCAATGCCGGAAATGTCGCAGTCCGGTAAAAACCATCGCGATGCCGTGCTGGTTTGCCGCCGCAATCACTTCTTGATCGCGCATCGAACCACCCGGCTGGATTACCGCAGTGACACCCGCCGCTGCTGCGGCATCAATGCCATCGCGAAAGGGAAAAACGCATCGCTAGCCATTACCGAACCGGCGATAATCAAACCTTCATCGGCGGCTTTGAGTGCGGCGATTTTCGCGGAATAAACCCGGCTCATCTGGCCAGCGCCGATACCCATCGTCATACCGTCTCGACAGTAGACGATGGCGTTGGACTTGACGAACTTAACCACTTTCCAGGCAAATAACAGGTCGTTCAGTTCCTGCTCAGTCGGATTGCGCTGAGTCACGGTACTGAGATCGGTCGCAGTAATGCTGCCTAAGTCCCGTTCCTGTACCAGCAACCCGCCGGTCACTCGTTTGTAATCCCAGGCCCGAGCTCGTTCGCTACCCCATTCACCGCAGGCCAACACCCGAACGTTTTTTTTGTTGGCCAAGACCCGCAACGCTGCATCGTCAACATTAGGCGCGATGATGACCTCGACGAATTGGCGATCTACTACCGATTGCGCGGTTTGAGCATCTAATGTCCTATTGAAAGCGATGATGCCACCGAAAGCCGAAGTGGGATCGGTTTTGAATGCCTTGTCATAGGCATCAATCAGCGTATTCGCCACCGCCACGCCACAGGGATTGGCATGTTTAACAATCACACAAGCCGGTTCCACAAAGGTTTTCACACACTCCAGCGCGGCGTCGGTATCGGCCACGTTGTTGTATGACAGCGCTTTGCCTTGCAACTGTTGCGCGGTAGCAATGGTCGCCACTTCGGCCTCTGACTCGACATAGAAAGCCGCTTGTTGATGCGGGTTTTCGCCATAACGCATGTCCTGAACCTTTCGGTACTGGCGCGTATAGGTGTTCGGAAACACCATTCTATCCCCGTTATCGGGCGCGATAGCGCCTAAAAAATTAGCAATGGCGGCGTCATAACGGGCGGTATATTCGAATACTTTGACCGCTAATTCGAAACGGGTAGCAGCGCTGATAGCCCCCTGATTTATCCGCAGTTCGTCTAAAATACGCTGATAATCGTTACTATCCGTAACGACGGTGACAGCCGAGTAATTTTTCGCGGCAGCGCGCAACATCGTCGGTCCGCCAATATCAATGTTTTCAATCGCGTTCGCCAGATCACAAGTGGGATCGGCAATCGTTTGCTCGAACGGATAGAGGTTGACCACCACGAGGTCAATACGGTCGATCCCGTGTTGTTCCATGACTGCGTCATCAACACCGGAGCGGCCCAGCAAACCACCGTGAATTTTGGGGTGCAGGGTTTTCACTCGACCGGCCATTATTTCCGGAAAGCCGGTGTGATCAGAAACTTCTGTGGCTGGAATGGCATTGTCGCCGAGCAAGCGAGCAGTACCGCCGGTAGAGAGGATTTCTACGCCTAGATCATGCAGGGCGCGGGCGAACTCAAGCAGGTTACGCTTGTCGGAAACGCTGATCAAAGCGCGGCGAGGGGTTACGGGGTGATTGGAAATCATTGGAGAGCTTAGAAAAAACCTGAAAAGCCGTTAATTATAGCGGACAAACTGTAAATAATTGAAAGAATTCGTGCACTGAACGTGAAAATTGCCGACTTTCCGGGTAAACTTTTCCCGATTCAATCTCCGGGTGTCGTCCGGCAAACTAAATTAAAAGGATTCGTTGATGAGTCGAAGCTATGTGTTTACCTCGGAGTCGGTATCCGAGGGTCATCCCGATAAAATTGCTGATCAGATCTCCGATGCCATACTCGACGCCATTTTAGTCGAAGATACCGGAGCGCGAGTGGCGTGCGAAACCTTGATTAAAACCGGCGTAGTGGTGCTGGCCGGTGAGATAACCACGTCTGCGTGGGTTGATTTCGATGAAATCGTGCGTAACACCATTATTGACATCGGTTATAACAGCTCGGAAGTCGGCTTCATGGCGCGACCTGTGCGGTGCTATCCTGCATAGGTAAGCAATCCGGCGACATCGCCCAAGGCGTTGATCGGCAAACGCCTGAAGAACAAGGGGCAGGCGATCAGGGCCTCATGTTCGGTTACGCCACCAATGAAACCGATGTGCTCATGCCCGCGCCGATCACTTATGCTCACCGCCTAGTCCAGCGGCAATCGGAAATGCGCAAGACACACATTCTGCCCTGGTTGCGTCCGGATGCCAAAAGTCAGGTCAGTTTTCGCTACGAGGACGATAAAATCGTCGGCGTAGAAGCTGTGGTGCTATCCACCCAGCATGATCCGGATATTTCCTATGCCCGGCTACGCGAAGCAGTGATGGAAAATATCATCCAGCCGGTACTGCCGGCCGAATGGATCGACAAGCATACCCAATTTCATATCAACCCTACCGGTAGCTTCGTCATCGGCGGGCCGGTGGGTGATTGCGGCTTGACCGGCCGCAAGATCATCGTCGATACCTATGGTGGTATGGCGCATCACGGCGGCGGCGCATTTTCCGGTAAAGACCCTTCTAAAGTGGATCGTTCAGCCGCTTACGCGGGACGCTATGTCGCTAAAAACATAGTTGCAGCAGGGCTTGCTGATCGTTGCGAAATTCAGGTTTCTTATGCCATCGGGGTAGCCGAACCGACCTCAATCAGCATCAATACCTTCGGTACCGGCAAAATCGACGAACCCCGACTGGTGGAACTGATACGCGGTCATTTTGATCTACGTCCCTACGGCTTGGTCAAAATGTTGGACTTGATCCGGCCCATTTACAAAAGCACCGCAGCCTATGGTCACTTTGGTCGTGAAGACGAACAATATACCTGGGAACGCACCGACAAGGCCGATGCGTTGCGCCAAGCCGCTGGGCTGTAGTAGTTCAATCATCCCGTCACAGGTGCGGAAGCTGTGACCGGTTTTCCAAGAGATTTTTCCTCTCGCCGAGGGGCGCTGCAGCGGTTTCGGACCGTCAGGCTCAGTGAGAGGATTCCGCCAACCAACGGTGCCCTTTCAACCGTATGGGGTGAAGTAAAATGAACGCAGTCGTCAATCAACTGAACACTGATGACTTTCGTGTTGCCGACCTTGCGCTCTCCGCATGGGGACGCAAGGAAATTGCCATTGCCGAAACCGAAATGCCCGGTTTGGTAGCCATCCGCGAAGAATACCGGGCTCAGCAGCCGCTCAAGGGCGCCCGTATCGCCGGCTCGTTACACATGACCATTCAAACCGCCGTACTGATCGAAACTCTGGCGACATTGGGAGCGGATATCCGCTGGGCGTCCTGCAATATCTTCTCGACGCAAGATCACGCCGCTGCGGCCATCGCTGCCGACGGCATTCCGGTGTTTGCTTTCAAAGGCGAATCGCTGGAAGAGTATTGGGATTTCACTCACCGCATCCTGGAATGGGGAGATGGCGGTACGCCCAATATGATTCTGGACGATGGCGGCGACGCCACCCTACTGGTTACACTAGGGACGCGCGCTGAAAAAGATCGCAGCCTGATCGCCAAGCCGACCTGCGAAGAGGAACAGGTATTGTTCGCCGCCATCAACGAGCGGCTGGACAGCCAACCGAACTTCTATTCTAAGGTGCTGGCCAATATCCGCGGTGTAACCGAGGAAACCACCACCGGTGTCCATCGGCTTTACACCATGGAGAAAGAAGGTCGCTTGCCGTTTCCGGCCATCAACGTCAACGATTCGGTGACCAAGTCGAAATTCGATAATCTTTATGGTTGCCGGGAGTCGCTGGTGGACGGTATCAAACGGGCTACCGACGTGATGATCGCCGGTAAAATCGCTCTGATTTGCGGCTACGGCGATGTCGGCAAGGGTTGCGCACAATCACTGCGCGGTCTGGGAGCCACGGTGTGGGTCACCGAAATCGATCCGATCTGCGCCCTGCAGGCATCGATGGAGGGTTACCGCGTGGTCACTATTGATGATGTCGCAGAGCAAGTGGATATTTTCGTAACCACACCGGCAATGTGCGAGTCATCACCCACGAGCACATGGCGCGCATGAAAAATCAGGCCATCGTCTGCAACATCGGTCATTTCGACTCCGAGATTGATGTCGCCTCACTACAAAAATACCAGTGGGAAAACATCAAACCACAGGTCGATCACATTATCTTCCCCGACGGCAAGCGCATCATCCTGCTCGCCGAGGGTCGGCTGGTGAATCTGGGCTGCGCGACCGGCCACCCCAGTTTTGTGATGTCCAATTCCTTTACCAATCAGGTCTTGGCACAGATGGAGTTGTGGAACAATCAGGGCAAATACGAAAACAGTGTTTATGTGTTGCCCAAGCATTTGGATGAGAAGGTAGCGCGTCTGCATTTGGATCGTATCGGTGCCCAGTTAACCCAGCTCACCGAGGAACAGGCCAACTACATCGGCGTCCCTGTGGATGGGCCCTATAAGCCCGATACTTATCGCTACTAATCAGTCTTTTAGCTAAACCCAATCGTTGCTCAGCTCTGCGTATCGCGCAGGGCTGAGCGCGCTTTCCTACCTGTCATAATGATGCAGTCTCAGAAACGACACCCTAAGATTTTTAGTTGCGAAATTTTTCCCCCCTATTCACCTGAAGGGTTGGAGAAATGGCGTCGCACCCGGTTGGAATTAGAGAAACTGAATCCTGCCTTTTCTCGGTGACCTACGGCGCGGGCGGTACCACTCGCGAGCGGACTGTCGAAATTGTGGAGGAAATTCAGCAAAACAGTAGTGTGGAAGCCACGCCGCATCTCACCTGCGTCGGTTCAACCCGGGAAAATATTCGTGCGCTGCTGGACATTTACCGTAATCACGGTATTCGTCATGTTGTCGCGTTGCGTGGCGATATGCCCTCTGGAATGCGCGATCCGGGCGAGTTTCGGCATGCGAACGAATTAGTCGCCACCATTCGTGCCGAAACCGGCAATCATTTTCATATCGAGGTGGCTGCCTACCCGGAGTTTCACCCACAGGCGGCCAGCGTTGAGCAAGATCTTACTCATTTCCAGCACAAAGTAGCAGCTGGTGCCGATAGCGCTATTACCCAGTATTTTTACAACGCAGACGCTTACTTCCGGTTCATCGACAGCTGTGAGCGACTAGGGATTAGTATCCCCATCGTACCGGGCATCATGCCGATTACTAATTTCAAGCAATTGGCGCGCTTTTCCGATAGCTGTGGTGCGGAAATTCCACGTTGGATTCGTAAGCGCCTGGAAGGATTTGGCGATGATCGCGAATCGCTACGTGCTTTCGGGCTAGATGTAGTGACGGAAATGTGCCACCACCTGTTGGAGCAGGGTGCTCCAGGATTGCATTTCTATACGATGAACCAGTTTCGCTTGACCACAACGATTTGGGATCGTTTAGGCCTTCCCAAGCAGTCCTAATCTACTCGCAAGATTAGAACAACTTGAAATGAATTTGGCTTTGGCGAAACGTTTTTTCTTGACGTAACAACGCAAAGTTGTTTATAAATGTTTTTTTAACTTCTCCGCAACATGGCCAGGTAGCTCAGTTGGTAGAGCAGAGGACTGAAAATCCTCGTGTCGGCAGTTCGATTCTGTCCCTGGCCACCATAAAATTTCCGCACATCAAGCAAGTCAAGAAAGTCTCCAAGCTCCAGTCGCATCTGCCTTTAACTACTTTACAGGGACCCCTGGCTTTACGTCTTGTTTTTTTGGCCTACCACCCCGCTTACCGTTCTCTCGACTTGCAGCGGCCTTGGCCGTGCTACGGGCTTTCCCGCCTTGTTCACCCATACGTGAAGCCATCCAACGTCTTGAACCAAGCACTCCATCCAACAGCGCGGGCAAATACAGATCGGCGTCCAGCGCTGGGAAATGCAACCCGAATCCGGAAGGGCTGATTTGAATAACAGACACATCGGTCGGCTCGCGTTTTCCAGCCCCTGAGCCAGTGCAGCGGAAAGGCAATAATCTAGCCCCGTGCTCAGGCTGACCACTATCCGACCAATGCGACGATCATAACGGGCAGCAACAGCCGTTGGGCAGCTATCGCGCAGTGCATGTGCTCTGTCGTTCGCTTGCTCATACTCGTCACTGGCGGTCATGAATATTCTCCCACTCGTGGCATAAAGCGGTAAGGTACTCAGAGAGAACCGCCTTGATGCGGGTTACAGCGGTTTTAGAAAAGCCGTAATTCTCGCGTAGCTCTGGAGGTCCTTCCGACCCATGCAGGTTAAAGACAGCTTCGCACCCTGCACCAAATGACGTGAACATGGGCGGGGCGATGATCGTTTGGGTAAACAACGACTCGTAGGCCATCAAAACGAAGCACCGCAGGCATGAATCTACTATACAGAAAACCTAAGCGGTTGGGTAAACAAGTTGCTTACAATCTTTGGCACGTTGAGTAACGCAAAGACCACACCAAGGTGAAGAAGCTGTAAGCCGCCTAACGAGCCACCTCTCGGCCTATTTTCTTGTACTAATTTCTTGTACTAATTTCGTACCACTGACAAGCAAAAAGCAGCAATAAACCACGATTAATAACAACCAGCATAGGCTATGCTGGTTGTATTTACTGTTATCAGTTGTTGTGATGTGTTGCGGGAAATGGGCTGCAGGGACTGAACTCCTCGTGTCGAATGCCGATTTTACCATCATTGGTTCCCCGCTAAAGGTTCTGTGCTCTTCAACGTAACTGAGAGGGCAGCAGTGAAATTAAGTTCGGTAGGCGATATGGATCGGGTCTTTTCAGCACCTAATCCATCAGTGGGTGAAACTTGATCGACCGATTTCCTCATCGCGTTCTGCTTCGACCAAAAGCCACTCCCGAAACGCAACGATTTTCGGCTCTTCGGCAGTCGCTTCAGGGCACACAATGTAATAAGCAAATTCCAAGGGGATATCAAGATCGAAGGGGACCACCAAGCGTCCCGCAGACAGATCAGCCAGCGCCAAGTTTTTGATACTCAGCACTACACCCTGGCCTTCGGCAGCTGCTTCCAGAGCCAACGCTGTATGATTGAAATGTTGCCCGCGCCTGGCATCCACGCCTTCCACTCCGACAGCTTCCAACCACATCCGCCAATTCGGGTGTCGATCATCCACAGCCAAGATTTCATCATGCAACAAAGTATGATGGCGTAGATCGTCCGGCTTGCGTAACGGGTGTTCCCCCTCCAACAAACGCGGACTGCACATGGGTGCGATCGACACTGAAAACAGCTTGTCTACTCGACAGCCCGGATACTGGCCGCGCCCGAAGCGAACTGTGAGGTCAACTCCATCGCGTTGAAACTCCTTCATGTCCACGACGCTTTGCAAATCAATCGGCGTCATGCTCGCAGAAACCCGTATTTCGATCTTAGGATGTGCAGTAGCGAAGGTATTTAAGCGCGGCACCAACCATTTAGCCGCAAAGGAAGGCGCAACGCTAACGGTGAGTGCATTCAACTCGCTTTCAACATTTACTTCTTCCATCGCCGCGGCAAAACAAGCAAAACCTTCCTGCAATTTTGGCAAAAATCGCCGCCCCACCTCGGTCAATTGCAACATCCGATTCGAACGTTGAAAAAGTTCGATATCCAAATAGTGCTCTAGCTGCTTGATCTGCTGACTAACCGCAGCCGGCGTGACATTCAGCTCTTCTGCAGCTTGTTTAAAGCTCAGGTGCCGCGCGGCTGTTTCAAAGGCCCGCAAAGCGTTAAGCGGTGGTAGACGCTGCGACATAGCAACCTTTCAAGTTAGTTTATCTAAGGGCGGTAGCAAATAAATCTCGTTTGTCAACCTAATAAGCCTAATTTATTATGTTGTAAAAATAAAACGATAATTATCAATGGAGGCATTTATTGTCGTAAACACAACATTTTTGGAGTGAATGAGATGAAACATGAAGCGTACAAATTCGAGAATCTAAACCCCTTGCAGAACGATGAGCCTTTGGACATCGAGCGTTATATCAATGAAGCTCGTATGCAGCACGACACTTATGTTGCTGAGTGCATTGTTCGCGTGGCTCGTCGGCTGGTCAGGAGCTTTGACAACGGGATCGTCAAACCAGTGCGTCACTTGAGAGCCAATCCGACCGCTAATGTTCCTTCTTAGTCACTCAATGCAATGGTGTAGGGTTTTGGCCATAGACTATATAAACCAGAATGACTGGGCGAGACTTCGCCCCAGTCATCGGTGAACAATATACCCAATATGATTTTCCACCCTGCTTATCAAGAAGCGTTGACGGTAGCCGATGGCAACCGGTTGCGCCTCCGGCTTATCCGCCCAGCGGACAAATCCAGGCTGAAATCAGGTTTTCAACGCTTATCTGAATCATCGCGCTACTGTCGCTTTTTCAGCCATAAATCTGATCTGACCCAGGATGATCTACGCTTTATGACTGAATTCGACGGCACGGATCATGCCGCTCTGGGTGTTTTTGAACTTAATGAAGCTGGCATTGAGGGCGACGCTGTGGGAGTGGGTAGGTATATTCGACTCCCCAATGATCCCACCAGTGCGGAGTTCTCGTTGGCGGTCACTGACGATCAACAGGACAAGGGCATTGGGCGGCTATTACTGCAACGGTTGCTGTCGATGGCAGCGGAACGCGGGTTCGAATGTTTTGAGGGTTATGTGCTGCCGGAAAATGACCGGATGACCCATTTGATTAAAGGCGTTCGCCAAACGGCACAGTTTCACCGCGAAGATGGATTGTTGAAGACTTGCTTCCCGACAGCGAATAATGTGGATGCAGCATCATCAATAACAATGAAAGACCAGGTCTTTCAATAGAATAATGCCAGTTTATGCGTTATTGCAAGACCTGACCCCGCCAAGTGTGACCCCATAAAGCTAGCGGATTGGCTGGAGTACCCCATGTGCTTTCTGGCAAGCGGACAAATCCAGGCTGAAGCGACGCACGCCCCGGTCCGTTGTCCGGGGCGTTTTCGCTATGGATCACCGTAACCCACAGGCTGGTAAGGAGGCTGGGATGCTATCAGTTGAGGGATTTGAGTCGGTTGATCTCGGCATTGCGCCACTCCGTAATGGAACGCCATGGACCATAGAGGATATCCTCGTCCGTGAAGGGCTCGTCGGGGTAAGTGCAGCCGACCAACCAGGAAGCGGGTTTACGCAGGGAGGCCGGGATGCCGTCGGTTTCAGTGTGGCAGAACATCTCGTCGGCCATGCCGTCGGGGCGCGGTTGGTCGTTGATATAGGCGGCGATGTCCAACGCGTCCTGAGCGCTCAGGGTGAGCGGATCCCCTAACGGCATATGTTGTTTTACGTAGCCGGCCAAGTTCTGGCTGTTGTAGAAGGCTGCGCCTCGGGTGTAGCCGTCAGAACCCCATAAGGCCGGAACCCGTGGGCGGTTCTCACCGCGGCGGTACTCGCCGCGTCCCGGGCCGTCCTCGTTATGGCACGATGCACACTCTTCCTCGTAGAGTATTTCGCCAGCTATGGGATCGGCGAACATGTCCGCCACGTTGGTAGCCACTGGGGGCAAACTGATACCCGGCAGATTAACCCAACCGGGTCCCTGCATGTTTGGATCAGTAACCCCGTCAGCAAGCCACTTGATATAGGCCACCATATCGCGCATGACCGGATCGTCCTTGGTCAGGGTCTGATCGGTGTTCATACAGTTGCGAAAACAGTCGATGATAGAGTCCTCCAGATCCCGATTATAGTTCAGGGGCCGGAAGTACGGCATGGCGGCATATTTTGCCGGCGATTGGTACATTGGCGTACCGAAAGGCACGTGCCCACCGGTGAAGTGGCAACTTGAACAAGCCGTGGTAGTCGTTGCGTAGGGGGTGCCGTCGGGGAACTTCTTGTTGCCGTCGGGTCCGAGGGTCTTGCTGGTGTGGTGAATATAGCGGTAGCCGCGGCGCACGTCGGCTGGGGCGTCCTTGACCTTGCGGCAGTTGAACCAGGCGCCCATCTCATCACAATCCGGCTCGACAATCTTACCGTCGAAACCGAGATTATCGGCCAACGCGAATGGCGCCAATAAGGCCAAGGAACAAGCAATTGCCGTTATCGTCTTCATCTCACTCTCCGAATCCGCCGCAGACAGCGATTGGTGATATGTAGGAAGGTTGCATTGACAAGTTCAGGACTGGCTATATCAGGCTACTTTGCAGGTCTTGATGCCTAACAGCCTATAGGCGGGGCACCAACCGACTAGACCGGTGACAAGTGGCACAACGCCGATCCAGCCCCAAGGACCGACGGTGTCGGTAATTGTGAGGGCGATCAGGGCAAGCCCGGCGATGACGCGCAGGCTACGGTCCAGGGTTCCGGAATTTTTCTGCATGTTCAGGTCCTCCGATAGAGTGGCTAGACTAGGCGCTAGGAAACGCCCGTAGATATAGCCTATCTATCGGAAAATGCCCCTTCAGTGACTAGGTCACAAAAGGGTTTCGGCCAAGCGACGTAATTCGCTTGGCTTTCGCACCTGTACCGTTGAGCGCCCAAGTTCCAAGATGCCGGCAATCTCCAGACGTTTGAGATGTCGCGACACGACTTCGCGGGCGGTGCCGAGCTCGACAGAGATTTCCTGATGCGTAGCCTGGAGGATCCCGGTGTCATCCGCGCGGGACAGTAGGAAGCGGGCAAGCCGTTGCTCAATTGGGCGAAAGGTGACTTCCTCCATACGGGCGATGACCTGAGCGATGCGTCCACCCAGATTGGTGAACACGAACCGTCGAAAGGCGGGGGCGGATTCGAGCGCTTGTTCGAACGCGGGTTTGGTGACGACCAGGGCACGCACCGGGGTCTCGGTGTATCCCTCGGCCGGGTAGGCGTCGCCTGATAGGACGCAGCACGTTGTCAGTACGCAGGACTGGCCAGGCAAGACGCGGTAGAGTACCGCTTCGCGACCACCTTCGCCGATTACTTGCACGCGTATGCAGCCTGCCAGCAACAACAGATAATTCTCGCAGGGAGATCCGGCATAGAACACGGGCTGTTCGGCTGGCATCGCGATCAAACGAGCGGCATCCAGTATAGCCTGGCTTTCGTGATCACCAGCAGCGAGGGCAGGAAACAAGTTTCGCCAAGCGGTCTCGTTGGTCATAACAATAGGGTCAGGTCTTGCTATAATGAATTAATTGGTATGGACTCATTTCGACTTCCCGAGTGACAAATGTATCACTTTTTCTCAACATATTAACAACTCAAGTTTCTCTTCATCGCTATTAAACCGCTGCCACTTTCTTTTAAGCAAGACCTGACCCTATTCTCTACCTCCATCATCGCAACCAACGGTCCGCAGAAAATCGTTCAGAGTGCGGCCCGGCATTTCCTCGAAAATCTGTTCGCTGACTTTGAGCGCATTGATGCGATCCAACCGGAAATTGCGGAAATCGTCGCGCAGTTCGCACCAGGCATTGAGCGTCCATACCGAACCCCAGAAAAACAGCCCTAGCGGCCACACGGTCCGGGTTGAGTGCGCGCTATCAAGCCGCGTGTAATGCAGTTCGATTTTAAAACGACTGTCGATAGCGTGGCGTAGCGGTGTCATCAACGCCACTGGGTAAGGATGGTGACCGGGCACGTATAGCTTGGTATTTAGGGGATGCTGGCGCATGTCCTCGGGTAGCACCGCTTCAATTTTGGTCAGTGCATATGCTGCCGCCTGAGCCAGTTCTGGATCGGCCCAGGTTTTAACCATGCGAGCGCCCAGCCGCAGCGCCTCCAATTCGTCCCGATCAAACATCAACGGCGGCAGATCGAATCCCCGGCGTAATCGGTAGCCGACGCCGGCTTCACCATCGATAGGAACACCACAGCAGTACAGGTCATTTATATCTCGATAAATGGTGCGTTCAGACACTTCTAACACTTGCGCAAGATTGCGGGCCGTCGCAAACTTGCGCGAACGCAGGTGCAGGATAATTTGAAACAGTCTGTCCGCCCGCCGCATACGTTGTTGACCACTCTTGCTCTGCCCGGTCTCCCCAAAGTTAGAGGAGACCGTTACGCTCATTTATTTGGGTGAATGCAGGGCCATCCGGTTGCCTTCGATGTCGGTAAACATGGCGATATGACCGATGTCGTCACATAAAAACGTCTTGGGCATGGTCACCTGGCCACCCGCCGGTTCTACTCGTTCCAGAATCGTTGCCAAGTCTTCTCCGGCATTCAAATAAATTACCGGGCCTTGCGTCCCTGGCGTATAGCCCTCGCCGGCGATCAGGGCGCGCCCACGTTACCTTCGTCATAAGGAAATATAGCAAAGCGCATTCCGTCCATGGTTTGTTCAGCCATAGTTATTTGCAAGATGGTTTCATAAAACTGTTTCGCCCGCTGTAGATCAGCAGCCGGAATTTCAAACCAATTGAGTGCATTAGCCATCGTCAACCCTCCTCGTAAAATCATCAATACAACGCTTAATTTGTCAGCCTGATCTTGTCAGGTTCAAGGAAAAGTCTACTGAAGGGCTACTGACAACATGGTGTCAGCAATGTTAACTGTACGCAGATTAGACTTGGCAACATCTCCACTATAGCGTTCGAGCAACTAAGAAACTTGTCTGGTTAAGCGTTTACTAATCTCTTGACATTACCCAGCATGGGCATGGGTGGCAACCAGAAGACATTGAAAACGTGGCAAAACTAATGACCCCGGCGCTCACCGTCGTGATGGTAGCAACGGCGATCGGGGCGTTGCTACTCAGTCCCAGCTTGCTTAAAGAAAATCAATCTGTCGGCCAGCCTGAGCGGCGCGGTGATGGTTCACGGTCGTTTGCGGTTATTATGGAAGCGGTGGTGTTCGAACCCGAGCGCACCCGTATCGAAGCAGTCGGCACCTCACGTGCAATCCGCTCAGGCACTCTTTAATCCAGCCATTTCCGGCGAAATTGTGGCGATCAACATTGCCGCTAATCAACGCGTCACCGCAGACCCAGCACTGCTTGAGCTGGTCCGGCGGGATGCCGAACTAGCGCTTGCTCTGGTTCGAGTCCGGGTGGCTGATGCCGAACGATTATTGAACCGCAATCAGCGGTCCACCGGCAGCGGTGCATTCCCGCCGACCACTATCGACAGCGCAAAGAATGCCCTGGCAGAGGCGCGTATCGAACAGCAGCGGCTGCCGTCGCGCTGGAAGATCGCACTATCGAAGCGCCATTCGAGGGGTTCGTCGGGATTACCGAGGTGGAACCCGGCGACCGGATCAGCCCCGATACCGCGTTACTACCCTGGACGATCGCAGCGAACTACTGGTGGGTTTCGAAGTTCCGGAACCGTTCTTAGAGCGCATGTTGTTGGCGAAACGGTTTCGATTAGCACCTGTGTCATTTCAGATCGACCGCCGACGCATTGCAGACTTGGGGATTTCTCTCGACGGACTGGCGGCAACGCTGCGAGCGATGATCGACGGCGATGAAATGGTAGACCTGAACGTCGCCGATCAGCCGTGTAGGCGGTTTAGATAATAAACGCCTTGAGTTCGCCGGCACCCATAATGTTTCCCTCGTTATAAAAACAAGGGCCAGGTCTTGATATATGGTAATGCCAGTTTTTACCTTTCAGCAAGACCTGACCCCATTTTTCACGATTCGTTTATAAGGGTTTTAACTCTTCGAAATTCGCTTTCGCTAGTTCGCGTTTACTACGCGGCATGGGAACCATGCCTAATTCGACAAGGTACCCTTGGGAAGCACCCCATGCTTGTTCAGAAGTAAATTCAGCGACGAACTCGCGAAGACCGGGAATAACATCAATATGTGCCTTTTTCAGGTAAAAGCGTAAGGGCCGGGTCAATGGATATATGTTGTAGGCAATGCTGCCAAAGCTGGGTAGAACGCCCTCTATGTCGGATGCTTGCAAACCTGGATCATTGACCAAGAACAGATACCCTACAATGCCAATAGCTTCCGAGTCACTTTTCACGGCCTCCAGAATTTTTTCGTATTCCTCATGCTCAGTATAAGCACCATCCTGCCGAAAGGTTTGGCAAACCGTTTTGAAGTCTGCGGGGTTAGCTTTCTCCAGAGTTTGCATAACTTCCAATTGCTGACAACCGACCGACATTAGATTATTCAAAATCAGATCGTGGGTACCGTGGGTACTATTGGGACCCCATGCCTTGATTTTTTGGTCTAGTAATTCGGGATTGATATCTTTCCAATTCTGGTAGGGATTGGGAACCAGTTTCGTTCCGCCTTGTGGGTCTGGAACATCCTTGGCAAGAGCCAAAAACAATTCCTTAAGGGTCAGATTAAGCTGTTTCGATGCAGTCGCCGCACGCACCACGACGATTGCATCATAACCAACAGTGACATCTATAATTTCATTCACACCATTTTTCGCACACAGTTCCACTTCGGAGGATTTGATAGGACGTGAAGCATTAACGATATCTGGTGTTTGCGGGCCAATACCCTCGCAGAACAGTTTCATGCCGCCGCCGGTGCCGGTAGATTTAATTTCAGGTGCAGGCATGCCGGTATTTTCACTGAATTGCTGCCCTACTTTCTGTGCCAACGGATAAACGGTAGACGAGCCGACAATCACCGGTCGATCACGGTTAGTCTGAGAAAACAAGGCGGTAGGGAGAATGGAGAGTGCTAACACGATAGCAAAGCACTGTTTTCTATAATTCATCGCAAGCTCCAGGCGTCCTGATAAAGAAACGCCAAAATTAGTCAAAAATAGACAATAAATAGTCAAAAATTGGGCACCTTAGTGCAAAGAGGCAAGCCGTACATTCCCAAGCAGCCCGTCCTCAGCCCTATAGCGATAACAACGCATCCCAGCATATAACAAGACTGCAAGAAGTATTCCGGAAAACGTCGTTTGGCTAGATCAATATATTTATTTATATCAATAAGTTATAGATACTTTTCTGAGAGGTCGTGTTCTATGCTCCAAGCAATAAAGGGGGCCGATCTTGAAATATAGCAATACTAATTAGCATTTTAATGCAAGACCTGACCCCACTTATTACAAGCCTAGAGGGCT
>JAAUQA010000219.1 GCA_012032855.1 Candidatus Competibacteraceae bacterium | reverse complement strand
AGTGACAGCTCAAGACGTCGCTGAGGCAAAGAGACAAGGAGCAAGTGAGGCTGATATTCACGACTACTGCAAAAAGGAATTGACCGGCTATAAAATCCCCAAGCATGTCGAATTCCGCGAAGAATTACCGAAAACCAATGTCGGTAAGATTCTGCGGCGCGAACTGCGTTAATCTGACTTTACCTGTTGTATGTCAAGGGAGGCTTAGCCTCCCTTGTTTTTGTTGAGACACATAGCGCCAATGAGCACTGAAAAACAACTTAGAAAAGACCTTGCAGCAGACCTGCGTTATCAATTAGAGCGTAATCAACACCTGCAACGCCGTTGGGAGAGTGAATTCGACCAGGCATCGCAATGGTTATTGCGCAATTGGCAAACAGCGCGCCTCCGACAAACCCATGCCGATTTGTTACAGAATTCCCGTTACCGGCCGGCAGTGGAGTTTTTTTTACACGAACTCTACGGCGACCGGGATTTCAGCCGCCGCGATCATGATATCGAACGCGCCTATCCGATTATCGTCCGCACCATGCCGGCCGGCGCTTTGCATTCGGTGGTTATGGCAATCGAGTTGAACGTGCTGTCGCACGAATTGGATGCCGACTTGTTGCGGGTGTTAATCGACGAATTTGCCGTCAAAGATCAGCTCAACGAAGAGGTCTATGTGCGCGCTTACCGGCACTGCGACAACTATGCTCAGCGGCTACGTCAGATAGAGCTGATCGGGATTTTAGGTCGGGATCTGGAACTGATCGTGGTAAAACCGCTGATCTATACCGCTCTGCGTCTGGCTAAGGGCCGGCCCATTTGGCGGGGTTCGGACAGCTACAGCAATTTATTGAAACCGGATTTAACGCCTTTCGGCATATGGGAAAAGCCGACACATTCTTGGAAGCCATTACCCGGCGAGAGATGCAAATACTTGAACGCATTTACAATCACCACGCCTGTCCTCTGGACTTGACACAGAGCTGATTAGCAGGGCGAAGGCTCAGTGCTCAGGAATCCTCGGTCAGCTCGTCTAAGTAATCGTGAATCGCTGTTTCGAAACGCGACTTAAGGGGTAGCAACAAAAATCCCAGGCGAACGTTGATGTGGATCTCATCAGGCGTAATATCCATGCGCCCATTCACCCCGGAGCGTTCGAAAAACAGCGTGTCATCCTCCCAGTAATGGTGCAGTGAAAACCGTTCGTCGAGGTCGACGACAACGGCTTCAGCCAAGCCTCGGGCCTTGGCGCGACTCAGCGTATGCTGGCGACGGATATTGATATGGGACATTACTCGTTCATCCAGTTAGGGTCGTATTCCCCCGAGCGGGAAGGTGCGTCGTGGCTACGAGAGAACTTAACGGCCTGGCCCCGTTAACGGGGCTGTCATATCTGGATAAGCATAGTCGAGCGGCGCGCTATCTGTTGGCGCAGTATCGTTCAGAATGTCATCAGCAGACTGCTGCGTTCGTCGTCCCGGCAACCAATCCAGTGTCATGGAGCTCGTCGGTCGATCCGAACCCAGCGTAGCAAAATCGAACAAGTGCGTATCGGCGAGATGAGATGGGGCAATATTTTGGATGCTGGCAAAGATCGTTTCCAAACGTCCTGGATGGGTTTTATCCCAGGACTGCAATAAGGCTTTCATGGCATTGCGCTGTAAATTTTCCTGCGAACCGCACAGGTTGCAGGGAATGATAGGAAATTTCCGCTGATTAGCGTAGGTCTCGATATCGGTCTCTTTGCAATATGCTAGGGGCCGGATAACCACATGGTGACCGTCTTCGCTCAACAGTTTAGGGGGCATGGCTTGCAAGCGGCCGCCGTAAAACATGTTTAAAAACAAGGTTTCAAGAATATCGTCGCGGTGATGGCCCAAGGCGATTTTGGTCATCCCATGCGTTTTCGCAAAACTATAAAGGATGCCGCGCCGCAGTCGAGAACACAGACTGCAAGTGGTCTTGCCCTCAGGAATGATTTGTTTGACGACCCCATAAGTGTCTTGCTCAATGACATGGAACGCGACACCCTGCTCCCGCAGATAATTGGGCAATACCTCGGCGGGAAATCCCGGTTGTTTTTGATCCAAATTGACCGCGATCAGCTCGAAATTCACCGGTGCGCTGCGCTGCAGATTGCGCAATATATCCAGTAAAGTATAAGAATCCTTACCCCCTGAAAGACACACCATGACTTTATCGCCTTCCTCAATCATGTTGAAATCTTGGATGGCGCGTCCCACATTGCGGCGCAAACGCTTTTGCAATTTATTGACATTCACTTGTTGTTTTTTAGCCGACACTGGCATGATAGTGACACTCTCTCTGCAAGCACATTGTCAGGATCTGTTATGAATCCACCTGTTCCGCTGACTCGTCAACTGTTTGACGACATCATGGTACCCAATTACGCCCCCGCCACGATCATTCCAGTGCGCGGCGAAGGCTCCCGAGTATGGGACCAAAGCGGTACCGATTATATCGATTTTGCCGGCGGTATTGCGGTAACTTGTCTTGGGCATGCGCACCCGAAGCTAGTCGAGGCGCTACACAGACAAGCTGAACAGCTCTGGCATATCAGCAACTGGATGACCAACGAACCGGCATTGCGGTTGGCATGGAAATTATGCCAAGCCACGTTTGCCGACAAGGTCTTTTTGCCAATTCAGGGGCCGAGGCAAACGAAGCCGCGTTGAAACTCGCACGCAAATACGCTGCCGACCACTTTGGCGCCGATAAGCGGGAAATCATTGCGTTCACCCAGTCCTTCCACGGCCGCACGCTGTTTACCGTAACCGTCGGGGGGCAGCCTAAATACACCGAAGGCTTCGAACCCCTGCCTGGCGGCATCACACACTTACCCTACAATAATATTGCCGCTCTGGAGCACGCCATCTCAGACAACACCTGTGCCGTTATCATGGAGCCCATCATCGGAGAAGGCGGGGTCATTTGCGCAACGGCGGAATTCTTACACGGGGTCCGTGAATTGTGTACCCGCTATAACGCGTTGTTGATCTTCGATGAGGTACAGACCGGTGTCGGACGTACCGGTCATTTATACGCTTACATGGGTAACAAAGTGACCCCGGATATGTTGACCACTGCAAAGGGGCTGGGAGGCGGTTTTCCCATCGGCGCGTTGTTGACTACCACAGCCATTGCCCACAGTTTCGGAGTCGGCACTCATGGCTCGACTTACGGCGGTAATCCGCTCGCATGTGCCGTAGCTGAAGCAGTCATTGATACGGTCAATGATCCTGCCGTATTGCGGGGGGTTAGAAATAAACAACAGCTGTTCACCGACGGTCTGCGAACTATCGCGGCACGCTATCCACTATTCGCCGAGGTTCGCGGGCAAGGGTTGTTGCTGGGCTGTGTTTTGAATGAAGCTTGGAGAGGTCGCGCGATGGAGGTCGTCAAAGCCGCCGAACGGAACGGTTTATTGGTACTTGCAGCCGGTCCCGATGTGGTCAGGTTGGCCCCCGCATTGATTATTCCTGATGACTTGATTAACGAAGGCTTGCAGCGCTTTGCCCAAGCACTCGCCCAACTCGCCGAGCCGGCAAGCTGAACCAATGCCTTGGCCTTGCCTGAACCGTGCTATCATTAGCGATGAAATAATGCCCGGCAGTCAATCAATCTCATCGGGCCACCTTTTATGAACCATGCTCAGGGCAACGACGCTTATGACCCCACCGTTGGATGAGACACCCTCGAAGCTTACCAAGCAAGGCTCGGTGAATTGCGCATTGAGCACCGAGACTTGGACGATAATCATCACCCGCTTGACGCAAGACGCTTTTGTCGATCAACTGCAGCTGCGCCGTTTGAAAAAGCGCAAGCTCTGGTTGAAAGACATGATTGCTCGCTTGGAAAGCAAGCTTATTCCCGACCTTGACGCCTAACCGGGCCTGTTGCCCAAACTCCCTGGGCATAGCAATATCCCTTTAAGACCGGCTTCAGAAGCCAATCTTATAGCTGCTCATGATACTTTTTGGCGTGCAGGGCTTTGGCTTGTTCTACCCAGCGATCTCGGGTGATACGACCAGCCGAGTGTATAACCTCGTTTTCTACCCGCTCAATATCAGCCTCATTCCATAGCGCAACTTGACGGTAGTTGACGATGCCTTCTGCATACAATTTTCCCGCCAAAGTCGGCCCAATCCCGTTTATCTGTTGCAAATCGTCGGTTTCGCTTGACAGGGTCTTTACTTGAGCCGCTTCGTTTTTGACCAGGGTTTTGACACTATCGTTGAGCACCTCAAGGCGTTTAGCAATGGAATGAAAATCATCGCTGGTGGGAATGCCTAGCCGTTTTAGTACGCGAGAAACTCGGTCTTCAAAAATTTGCTCCAGATTATCAACCGTATCAGCCGCTTTGTTTCTCACTTCGCCTACTTTTTCTTTCAAGTCATCGACCATTTCTTCGGCCATCTTTTGCGTTTGGTCTTTTACTTTTCCTCCTTCTTTAGCCAGCGAGTTCAACAGTTTACTGCCTTCCTCATGTACTTTATCGACTGCTTCTTGCGCCCTTTCGACTGCTTCTTGCGCTTTTTCTAATGCGGCTTTACCGGCAGCCGCAAATTGATCGGCAGCAGCTTCCAGCGGTTGTTTTGAGGTGGATTGTTTTTTTGCCACGGTAATCTCTCCAAATGAATAATAGGTTGCAGGGTTCTAAGTTGTTAGCGGGTCGTATCGTTATTGGCCAACCACTCAACGCGCTTTGGCTAATCCCCGCAACAAACAATATTTTAGGAATGCGCCCTAGTATAAACATACTAATTCATTAATTTCGGTTAATTGCCAATTCTTATCAACCCTCCCAATCCATACCCTTCCAACACGGCATTCAACCGCTCACGAATCAGGCCGACATCCTCCATAACCATGACTTCGGCCAGCAATTCACGAGCACGCTGATAAGGGACAGTACGAATTGCCCATTTCACCTTAAGCAGATTTCCTAGACTCATACTTAAATTATCCACGCCCATCGCCATCAGCAGGAGCACAGCAGCCGGATCACCAGCCATCTCGCCACACACGCTAACCGGTCGCTCCAAGCTGTGCACACGCTCTACAACATGCTGGATGGCTTGTAAAACAGCCGGATGAAGACTGTCATAGAGTTTGGCGACCCGATCATTATTGCGATCCACCGCCAGCAAATACTGGGTCAAATCGTTACTGCCTATGGAAACAAAATCTACCCGCCGGGCAAGCGCATCAATCTGATAAACGGCGGCCGGTATCTCGACCATAATACCGACCTGCGGCATTACCACGGGCAAGCCATCTTCCAACAACTCCTGGTATGCGCTGTGTAACATGGCCAGTGCATCGGTCAGTTCATTAACCGCCGTGATCATAGGAAACAAAATGGACAAATTGGCATATTCCGCCCCTGCCCGCAAAATTGCTCGTAACTGAGTCTTAAAAATATCAGGCTGGTCCAAGCTGACGCGAATACCGCGCCAACCAAGAAAGGGGTTTTGTTCCTCAATCGGAAAATAGGGTAACGGTTTATCGCCACCGACATCCAGGGTGCGCAAGATAACCGGACGAGGAGCCATAGCCTTCAAAATTCTCATATAGTTGGCCGTTTGCTCTTCCTCGCTGGGGAAAAAACTGCGCAAACAAAAATGTAATTCCGAACGGTACAGTCCGATCCCCTCGGCGCCACTTTCCCTGGCAGCTGTAATATCAGCGAACAAACCGGAATTGGCCATCAACTGCATACAGCGACCGTCGGGGCGTCTGCGCCGGTAAATCGCGCAACTCCTGTAACCCGAGAGAAAGCGCCGTTTCTTCTGCAGCTAATTTGAGGTAATGCTGACGCAAGGTCGGACTTGGCTGCACGCAGACGCGCGCGGAATACCCGTCCACCACGACTTCCCGGCCATGCAGCCGACCCAATGCCATGTCACTAACCCCGAATACTGCCGGAATGCCTAATCCCCTGGCCAATAGCGCAACATGAGAAGCGCCGGTGCCATGCTTTGAGACCAAGCCGGCCAACTTCTCCGGTAGGCACTTCCAAGAACTGCGAAACGCCGATTTCCTCACCCATCAGAATGGTGCGTTCCGGATAATCGCGAGAAACGGCT
>JAAUQA010000218.1 GCA_012032855.1 Candidatus Competibacteraceae bacterium | reverse complement strand
TAGTCCCAGATGGAAATCGGTTGACCAGCATTTCTCAATGCCGTGGATCGCCATTAAATGTAGCCCGACGGCGTCGGCAAGGGTAAGGTTTTGATCTGAAAACCGGCGCAAAAGATGCGTACCGGCGTTTTGCTCGGCTATCCTCACGGGGAGCACTTCCAGCGGTTTCATGACTTCAAGCATGTTCATAAATTGCAGCGCGCGGACGCGATCATAGCGACGCAGGAACCAACCGTGAGTTTCAGCCGTCACGAGGGTGGACGTGGCTAATCGCGGGGGTGCGGAGAACAGGCGTAGAAACAACGGATGGTAGGTGTCGGAGCGGTCGAGGAAGGCTATCAACGCCGAGGAGGTATCAACATAGGCGTCAATCTTTCGCCATAGGCAATCTCATCCACATGCCGACTCGATTCCGGATCTCCAGATACTACTAAACCGGCTTATTGCATCCAAGGCTTGCTATTATCAACCGGCATGATGGAACGCAGAGACCTGCGCAGCAACTCCGCCAACGAGATCCCAAGCTGTTGGGCTTCTTTCTTCGCTGCCTCGTATTCTTCTTCAGTAAGGCTGACCTGTGTACGAATCATCATGATAACAGTTGCTTCAGATTTGTTATCAAAAGTATAGCTTGGCTCGAACACAAGGTCTAGGTACACAAGTTACCTTGCGCTCAATCTTATCAAGCAGGAAAAAAGCGTGAAAGAAACAAATACAGATGGGGTCATACAGATGGGGTCAGGTCTTGTATAATAATATTTAGTGATAACTTAACCCTGATTTTACTATTTTCGCATCCTTGTTCTATTCAATAAAAACACCCGCTGAATCGCCACTGGGACAACAGTTACACTGCCTGACACAGGTAAGATGGCATACAAAATGCTGAACACGCCTAATCGAAGCGTTTTGTATTAATCCATCAATCAGCTTGACAAGGCTAAGACATGTTAAACGAGATAGTTCCTGCGCGCGCCATCGGTGCCTATTTTAGGTTTAGCCGTCGGCGATGCGCTGGGAGCGACTGTCGAGTTTATGCTCCCACGAGAGATTCGGGCTCAGTATGGCGTGCATGATCAAATTCGCGGCGGCGGCTGGTTAAAGTTACCGCCCGGTCACGTGACCGACGATACAACGATGGCCCTGGCCTTGGGCGAGGCTATCCTGATGAAAGGTCGGGTGGATGCCACTGCTGCCGCGCACGCATTCGACGCCTGGATGCGGCAGAAACCGGTGGATATCGGTAATACGGTACGCCGTGGCATCTTGCACTTTCGTATCACGGGGCAACCCTGGATGCCGGAAAGTCCCCATGACGCCGGCAATGGGGCGTGTATGCGGGTATTGCCGGTAGCATTAGCTACCCTCGGGCAACACCCTGATGTCGTGCGGGACGCGTGTCGTGCACAAGCCCATGTGACACACCATAATCCGCTGTCAGACGCCGCTACCGAGTGCGTGGTGTTGATGGTTCAAGCCGCTCTGCAAGGGGCGGATGTTCCCGCGCTGCTGAACGGACCGGTGCGTATGCTGCTCAGCGCATTTCCGGAATTCGGTTTTCGCCGCCGCCGTCGGGAAAATCCCAGCGCTTACATTGTGGAAACATTACAAGCAGTGCTGCAAGCGCTGTTCGATACCGATAATTTTCGAGACTGTTTAGTCGATGTGGTCAACCGGGGCGGCGACGCCGATACGACCGGGGCGATTGCCGGGATGATCGCCGGAGCACTCTACGGCGAGGCGGCAATACCGCAGACTTGGGTACGCGCTTTAGATGATCGGGTACGTCAACACTGTCAACAACAGGCTTTGGCCTTGCTCGACATGGCCCACCGGGGCTAGCGAAGCTTACCGGATTCAGCACGCCGTCTTCTGCGAAGTAAACCGCGGTTAAGATCAGCTGGCCGCGGACTTACCAGACGCTTTAGCATCCGGTAACCCAGAAACGCCCTCAAAAGATTTCAACAGACGAGGAATAGACTCGGCCGGAACAGGACTGCTGAATAGAAATCCTTGGGCGTAATCGCATCTGGCCGCTTTAATGAATTTGAACATCTCCTGAGTCTCCACACCCTCAGCTGTCACTTTCAAGTGCAGCGTCTGCGCGATAGCCGTAATCATTGAGACGATGGCGGCATCATCTTGCGAGGTGGGCAGATTCGCAAGAAAGCTTTGATCGATTTTCAGCTCATCAATGGGTAATTGCTTCAAGCGATTGAGCGAAGAATAGCCCGTGCCGAAATCATCCAAGGCTATTCTCACACCTCGTGCATTCAAGCCGGCGAGTGTGGGAGCGACTTTATCTTGGGCAGTCATGACACAAGTTTCGGTCAGTTCCAATACTAAGCTTTCGGCACTAAGTCCGGTCTCCGCGAGGGTTTTCGCAACAATCGCGCTCAAATTGGAGCGATCAACATCAATGCCGGAGACATTGATCGACACGGATAAGTCGCCAAGTCCGGTCTCCTGCCACTGTTTCGTTTGTCGGCAAGCCTCGCCTAGCACCCAGGCTGTTATTGGGATGATCAAGCCGGTTTCCTCGGCCAACGGAATAAACTCGTCGGGAGTAATCACGCCGAATACGGGATCATGCCAGCGTAACAGGGCTTCGAAACCGATAATCCGGCCGCTAGCCACTTCCACTTTAGGCTGATAGTAGAGCAGCAATTGCCCGGTATCGAGCGCACACCGCAGACGGGTTTCCAAGGCCAGTCGTCGCGCCGCGGCATCCTCCATTGTGCTGGAATAGTATTGGTATCTCCCTTTACCCCGGCGTTTGGCTTCGTACATGGCGATATCGGCGGTTTTGATTAACTCTTCAGCGTTGTCGCCGTCGTCCGGCCACAATGTAATACCGATGCTGGCAGATACATTGATGCTCGTAATCGGCTAGTCTCAGTGGTTGGGTCAGAGCATTTAGAATCCGCTGCGCCACCGCTCCAGCGTCATGGGCGTTGTGTAAATCCCGCACTAATATAAGAAACTCATCCCCACCCAAGCGCGCGACGATGTTATCTTCTCCATGTGTAGCCCCTCTAACCACCATATCTTCTTTGCGCAGGCACCGGCAATCCGTTCAGCCATTTCCCGCAGGAAGGTATCACCGACTTCATGACTGAGTGTGTCGTTGATCCACTTGAAATTATCAAAATCAAGAAATAACAGGGCCAAGGGTTTGTTGTGGCGCTTGGCATGAGCGATAGCGTAATCCAGTTGTTGCTTGAACAACAGCCGATTGGGTAAGCCGGTCAAACTATCGTAAAAAGCCAGCCGTTCAATGTGTTGTTGAGACGTTCGCACATTGCCGGCCATTTCTTTAAATGATCGCGCCAGATCACCGATCTCGTCCTGCCAGCTGGTATCAACGGGTACTGTGAGATTGCCACGCCCAATCTCCTTGGCGGCCTGCGCCAATTTCATGATGCGGCTGATCAATAAACGCTTGAGCAGCAGAATGACCAGGCTTAACGTCACCAGGATGGCGACCACGGTGACATAGCCGACTAACCGGCTCATTGCGCGACTAGCCGCAAAGAGATCTTGTTCCGGAACAACCGCTATCAAGAAGAATTTCTCCTCAATCGGTTTCCCCACCAAAAGGACCGTTTCTCCATCTAATTCAGCCTTGAGCACTTCTTCGCGTTCGACTGCGCTTAGCAGGTTTTCAAACAGCTCGGGTGGAATTTGCTCACCGATGAGGGCCGCATCGCGATGAAACAGTACTTGCCCTTTGGCGTCGCTGAAGACGAGAAAACCACTCAGCCCCACCGTGCGCTCGGCTACCTCTTGGGCGATAAAGGCGGGATCGATGGTGACGACAAGATAGCCCCGCAAGATAGGTTCGGCTACAAGGGGGTCGACTGATGGATCGCGCAACTTGAGCGGCTTGCCGACATAGAGCGCGGGCTGTTGAGTATCGGGGTTGTGAAGGAAAGTCAGAATGCCGTCAGCCCCGGATTGCTGCAGTTGCTGGAATTCGGCGGAATCCTGCTCTTCTTCAGTGTGATTGGGAATCCGCTCTTGGGTAAGGCGGGTGTCTTCGTAACCGTCAGGCAGAATGATGCGAATCTCGTAGTATTCGGGATAAGCGTCCTGATAGCTTCTAAATAAACTCAGCAGAGAAGGCTGCAGCAGTGTATAGCGTTGCGCCTCATCTGCAGTCAACAGGTATTTCTGTAACAGCGAAGACCCGGAAAACAGTGCCAGATTCGCCTGCGCCGTTTGCAATAATAGCGTCACACTCTCGCTGAGTTCTTCAACTAAAATGTCGGCCTCACGAAGAATCCGTTCGCTGGACATCTCTTGCAGCCTGGCATGGCCTAGCAACCCAAGCGTAATCAACGGCAATACAATCAGCGGTATCACCATGATCAAGAGCTTGGTTTGCAACTTCATACGATGTCCTTAATGCTGCAGAAGTTGCGCGAAAATGCCGTTGTGACGCCTTGTGACGCGGGGCGGCAAGTCAGCCAAAAACTCTGATTTTTGTAGCGCAACCGCATCGGGGTAAATAATTGGATCTGCTAGAAATTCTGCAGGTAGCAGCTTCTCAGCCGCTTGGTTGGGCGTGGCAAAGTACACGAAGCGGGCGATGCGTGCTGCGTTTTCCGGTTCATTGAGGAAATTGATGAAGTCCATAGCCAATGCCTTGTGATTGGAGGATTGCATCACGCTTAAGTAATCGACCCATATCCCGCCGCCTTCCTCCGGCAACGTATAGACGATATGCTCATGATGCTCCTTTATTGCCAACGCATCACCATTGTAAATCATGGTAGCCCATATTTTCCCCGAGACTAATTCAGACTTCTCGTCCACTGAAGGATAGGTGTAAGCACTGACATAAGGTTTTTGCTGTAGCAACAGTTTCTCAGCTGCGCTAAGTTGCAATAGATCGGTACTGTTAGCTGAATAGCCGAGTGTCTTTAGCGCCATGCCGATTGTATCCCTGGCAGTATTTATCATCATGATTTTGTTGCGCAATTTTTCGTTAGGCCGGAAAAGCTGTAGCCAGCGCGTGATTGGCTCAGGTACCAGATCCGCCCGATACGCGATACCTGTAGTCCCCCAAAAATAAGGTACGCCGTAACCAGCCAGTTCAGCTCGAAAGTTCAACCAACGCGGATTGATATGACGAAGATTCGGAATCTTCTGCTCATCCAAACGAGCCAGCCAACCCCGTCGGACATAATCAATTAATCGCCCCTGGTTCACCAGCACTAAGTCATAACCACGACCGTCGGTTTCCGCCAGCATAGCGTCGCGGTCGTCGTCGCTTTCGTAATAAATTTCTTTCACCTGGGCATTGAATTGCTTTTCGAATGCCCGGGCGACCGCCGGATCAATGTAATCAGACCAGTTCAGCAGCAGCAATTCCTGGCGTGATTCCGTATCCAACCGTTCCGTTGCTGTGGCATACGAGGTCCACCAGGCGAACATGGTCATGAACAAGGCAATGAAATAAGGCAAATGGATAGAACGCATAAAGATTTCCCCTCCACCGGAGGCTTGAAAGGTTATCGACAGCAACGCTATTGCAGAAGCCGTGAGAAGATACTGTTGATTTTCTTGGCCATCCGCGGTGGCAATTCGGCATAAAACTCGGATTGCTTCAGAATTTCCGCGCTCGGATAAATGCGCGTATCTTGCAAAAACTCCGCAGACAGCCATTGCTCTGCAGTCTTATTCGGCGTCGCATAATTCACGAAGCGGGCGATGCGGGCGGCATTTTCCGGCTCGTTGAGGAAATTAATGAAGGTCTTAGCCAACGCTTGGCGTGGTGAAGCTGCCAGCACCACCAAATAATCGACCCACAACTCGCTTCCCTCTTCCGGCACGGCATAAACAATATTGGGATTTAAGGCTTGTAAGGTTATCGCGTCACCGTTGTAAATCATCGCAGCCCAGGCGCCCCCATCGACCAGTTCCGATTGGGCACTGAGGGAAATATACGAATAGCTTTTGACATAGGGCTTTTGCGCCAACAGTAACGCTTCGGCGGCTTTCAATTGTTTCGGATCCGTGCTGTTAACCGAGTAACCAAGCGCCTTAAGCGCTATCCCGACCACATCACGCGCGGCGTTAATCATGATAATTTTGCCGCGTAACGCTTCACTCGGTGAAAGA
>JAAUQA010000217.1 GCA_012032855.1 Candidatus Competibacteraceae bacterium | reverse complement strand
TACCCCTGAGTCAGTTGATCGTCGATAAAGTATTCGGCTTGACCGGGTTGTGCATGGCTGAACACGTGCAATTCTATTTCCCGTAAATCCATGATGCTATTGCGCAACGGACCCGAATAATAAGGGATAATCGCACCGTCGCGCACAAACAAAGGCACTTCGTCAATCGCTGCCGCATAGCTAACAATTCGCCCACCGCTGAGCCATTCACCGCAATTCAGATCGAACCACCAACCGGGAGGGAGCGCCACATGTCGGCAGGTTTTCCTGACCCCTTGGTCGAACACGCTGGGTCCATCACTGCCAGCGGTGAGGATCGGGGCAACCAATAGCGCATCGCCCAATAGATACTGATCATCCAGGTTCTCGTATGCCGGATCGTCATATTCGTACAACAGCGGCCTCAGTAATGGATCGCCTGTCAAATAATGCTGAAAAGCACAGCTGTAAAGGTATGGCAGCAAACGATAACGGGTTTTGATCGTCTCCCGAATAATGGTTGTGCACGATTCGCCGAACTGCCAGGGTTCTTGAGGCTTGGTATTGCGTGCCGAGTGGTTTCTGAAAAAGGGAAATAGAAAACACGCCTGATACCAGCGAATCAATAACTCAGGGGTAGTGTGCCCCAAAAACCCGCCCACATCCGGACCGCTATGAGCTACGCCGGATAAACCTAAATTAAGGGTGCAAGGAACTGCCATCCGTAAATGCTGCCAATGGCTGACATTATCGCCGGTCCAAACCGCGCTGTAACGCTGAGTGCCGGTCCAGCCGCTGCGGGTTAGTAAAAAGGGGCGTTGCTCGGGCAAGGCTGTGATAACCGCTTGATGGCTGGCCTTGGCCATGAAGTGGGCGTATTGATTATGATAGTGCTCATGGGCCACGGTACCCTGAGCAAAGCGCATGTCCTGGGGATTGCTGTAACCGGTGGCGGGATCATTCATATCCAGCCAAACACCGTCAAGCCGACTTTCTCGCACAAAGCGCCCCAGCCAGTCCGCCCACCAGTCCCGCGCTGGAGCTTGGGTAAAATCTGGAAATACCGTATCTCCGGGCCACACTCGCCCCACATAATCCCGCCCGCTAAGCGTTTTACAAAAGACCTCACTTTGTTGACCACTGTCATAAACGGCATAACCGGGTTCGCGTTTAACTCCGGGATCAATGATCGCCACCGTGCGGATACCCGCTTCTTTCAGTTCCTCGTTGAATGCGGCGGGGTTCGGAAAGGATCCACTATCCCAGCTGAACAACCGGTAACCGTCCATGTAATCGATGTCGTACCACAACGCGCCGACCGGAATATCACACTGTTCGAATTGCGCTTTGAGTGCGCGTATTTCCGCCTCGCTAGTGTAACTCCAGCGGCATTGGTGGTAGCCCAAGCTCCACGGCGGGGGAACCGCGGCGCGACCGGTCAACGCCGTAAAATTTCGCACAACTTCACGCAAACTGGGACCGGCGATAATGTATAACTCGTTATTACCGGTGCCCGATTGGTACATCAAGCGACCGGATTGGCTTTTCCCAACATCAATGAGGGTATGCCCCGGACTATCAAAATACAGTCCGAGATAGCCAGTGCCGGATTTAATGATGGCAAAGGGAATCGCGACATAGCTCGGGTCAAAGTCGTCCCGGTCGTAGGTATGCGGGAACACGGCAACCACATCCACTGTCCAGAACTCCATACTATCGCCGGCCTTGTTAAACCGTTTAGTGCGTTCCCCGAAACCGTAAAAGCCACTCGCTTCCCGGATATCGAATTGCAGTATGAAGGTTTCGCCATTGCAACCGAACCCGTCCTCCACGGTTTCCAGGAGCATCCCCGTCGCCATGTGGATGGCCAAACGGGAGGGACCGAATTCCAGATTAACGCAGGACGTATTAAAAACCCCGCTGTCTCGGTGCCGATGCGGTTGGACCAGACTACCTGTGCGATAGTGTTCAACAACACCATCCGAATAATTGATCTTTTCGGCAACCCTGGAATTATCGAAACGCAACCGAGTGCAAAACTCGCTAATCGCGTGACACTGGATATGCAGTGTGAATGAGTCGCCTGTAACCGCAATTCCAGCTTCCTCTAGGGACCAGTCACTGCCATACTCGAAATTGAGCGGATGTGTTTTTTACCGAATAGCATGAGCGAAGTCTGCACGCTTAAAGCGATTATAGTGAGGAACCAGCGGAAAGCCTCTTACCGCCAAGGATCATAACAGTGTATCTTGAAAGCCGCCCCAAACGGGGAATAACGTCCATTCATATGCTATAGGATACCTGACGCCCATGATGCGGTTGCAGTTACTTGACGAATTTTATTGTCTTAGAAATGGAACCCGTCCGGGGCTTTTACTGAATTTGAAAGTCGTTTGTTGAACAAGGAGTAAGGATGATGTGTGCAATGTCTTCGGCTAACGTGAAAAATCTGCTGGTCCACTCAGTTCACCCACGCGATAACGGTGAACAACTGGACCTCAAGGGGCTTGGCTATGAACAAGCCCAACATGTACTCCAACAAGTCATTCAAAAAAATCAAGGACGCAAGCGCGAATTCCTAATCGTCTCTATTGATGATAAACCGCCTGCAGGTGAGCAGGACAATTTGTTGCTACCGATCAGCTGGCAACTGACTGCAGCTAGAGATGCAGGCTTAATCACGCGTTGTTTATTACTACCCGCTTCAAACGCCATCAAATTTTTCGTGGAGTTTCCTGTTTTAGACCCCAACGATCCCAACGGCAATCAAGCGACCTAGTTTTTTCCGGAGGCATGCCTATGAAACTGCTGACCATAGGAGTGTTGTGCGTGAGTTGTATGTCGGCCGGGGCCGCCGACGTTCACAAGTGGCAAGATGAGAAGGGCGTTTGGCATTACGGCGATTCACGACCGGCTTCCAGCATGGCAGACAGCGCCTATCAGCGTGGCGATTACGCGACCGCTTTTAAGGAATTCGAAGAGTGGGCTGAACGCGGCGACCCAAATGCACAATACATGCTGGGTGTCATGTATCTACAGGGACAGTGGGTGCAGCGTAATGAGAAAACTGCAACGGAGTGGTTTCAGCTCGCGGCACAGGCCGGCCATAGCAAGGCTCAGCTGCAACTCGGCGTGCTATACGCTAATCAAGCCAACACTCCGAAAAACGATGAAGAGGCGGTCAAGTGGTTACGCAAAGCCGCTCAACAAGGCAGTATGGATGCCCAGCTCAACCTGGCTAATCGCTATGCCAAAGGCCAAGGCACCCCGCAAGACGACAAGGAGGCCGGCTTTTGGTATCACAAAGCTGCTGAACAAGGCAGTGTTGAAGCGCAATTTCAGTTGGGAGGGCTTTATAACACTGGGCGCGGCGTTTCCAAGAACGACCGGGAATCCGCCAAATGGTATCGTCAAGCCGCCGAAAAAGGTCATGTCGAAGCGCAGTTTCAATTAGGCGCATTGTACGCTGTCGGGCTAGGCGTTCGTCAAAACGATAGCGAAGCGGCCAAATGGTATCGTCAAGCCGCTGAACGAGGCCATGCAGAAGCCCAGAATAATCTTGGGGTGAGGTATGCCACCGGACGAGGTATTTCCCAAAACGACAAGGAAGCGGCCAAATGGTATCGTCAAGCTGCCGAGCAAGGGGTTGCGCAGGCTCAAAACAATTTAGGCATGATGTATGCCCTGGGACGCGGGGTTAAACAGAATACCGGCGAAAGTATTAATTGGTATCGCAAAGCGGCAGCTCAAGGTTTAGCCTCGGCGCAGTATAATTTGGCGAATTTTTATTTGACCGGTACCGACATAGCCCAAGATGATGCTGAAGCTGCGAAACTGCTCGAAGGGGCTGCCCGACAAGGGATAGCCGCTGCACAATTCAGTTTAGGATCGTTGTACCTGAGCGGACGCGGCGTAAATCAGAATACCCAAACCGGGCTGGAGTGGTACCACCAAGCGGCAAAAAACGGTAACGCGGATGCGCAATTTCAGTTAGCAAATCGCTATGCCGAAGGCTTGGACGTTCCCCGAGAGCCGGACAAAGCTATCAATTTATATCTGGAAGCGGCTGAAAACGGCCAAGTCGATGCGCAATTCACGCTTGCAAACCGCTATGACCAGGGTCTTGATTTGGTGCAGGAAGCAGCGACAGCCGCCGAATGGTACCGGCGAGCCGCCGAACAAGGCCATTTGCAAGCGCAATTGAACTTGGCCGCCTTCTATCTCGAAGGGCGCGGCGTACCACAAGATTACGCCGCGGCGATGACCTGGTATAGGAAAGCTGCAGACAGTGGCGATGCCGAAGCTCAGTTCAATATCGGAACGCTGTATTCCAACGGCTGGGGTGTTGCGCAGGACGATGCACAAGCCGTTCGCTGGTATCGTCAGGCAGCAACCCAGGGGCTGCCGCAGGCGCAACTCAATCTAGGAATTGCCTACGCTGATGGACGGGGTCTGGCTCAGGACGAAGCAGAAGCCGTGACTTGGTACCGCAAAGCGGCTGAGCAAAACTTGGCGCTTGCGGAGCTCATGCTCGGCGTGATGTATGCCGATGGTCGAGGGATATCGCGCAACGATGAATTCGCGCTGGAGTGGTTCCAGAAGGCTGCCGAACGGCAATTGCCGTTGGCGCAATTCAGCTTAGGCGTCATGTACGCTAACGGGCGCGGCGACCTACAAGACAATATCAAAGCCCACGCTTGGCTTAGCTTGGCGGCGGCACGCGGACCCGACGAAGCGCTTGAGTTGCGCGATCAACTTGCCCAACAAATGACCCCCGAGCAGATCACCCGTGCCCAGAAACTTGCCGAGGATTGGCAAGCGGGCACGTGATGGGCTTGTAATGAGCATCTATTCGACCGGTTTAAGGAATAAATAATGGGAAACGCCCCATTCCGTGCCGTTCCGATAGCCGAATAATTCAGCGCAGGCCATGAAGAATACCCGCCAGCGCTGGAACCACCGCTCTGCTTGGTGGAACCCGTACACGTCTTTAAACACCGCCAGGATCGCTTCCCGATGGCGATCCTGGTTGGCCAGCCAAGCCTCGCAAGTTTGTTGATAGTGTAAGCCGTTGATGTGCCAACGCTTCTCCAAGGCCAAATCCTCTTGAAAATACAACAACAGGTCGGTAGAAGGCATGAGTCCGCCGGTAAAAAAATAGCGCCCCATCCAGTTCTCTTCTCCCGCCGTTTCGAACGGATACGCCAACCGGCGGTGAGTAAAAATATGCACAAATAATTTGCCCGCTGGTTTTAACCAGCAATGGATGCGTTGCATCAACGCCTGATAGTTGCGCATGTGCTCGAACATCTCCACCGAAACAACCCGATCAAAGCGCTGATCGGTATGAAAATCGTTCATATCGGCGGTAATGACGTTCACGTTATTGATCTGCAGCCGTCGGCATTCACCTTCGATATGTTCCCGTTGCAAGCGAGAATTGGAAAGTGCCGTGATCCGCGAATGGGGATAATGCTCGGCCATCCACAGCGTCAGCGAACCCCACCCGCAACCCAATTCCAAGATCGCTTGGCCGTCTGTTAACCCGGCCCGCTCGCAAGTCAATGCTAGCATCACAGCCTCCGCCTCGCTGAGCGTCTCCACGCCGGGTGGCCAGTAACAGGCGCTGTATTTTAGATGTTCTCCCATGATGTAACGGAAAAATGCAGGCGGCAGTTCATAGTGCTGTTCGTTGGCCTTGTCCGTATGCAGTGCTATCGGGCTGTTACGCAGTTCATCCAACAGTGCGTTCAAGTCGAGGTTGGCTTGACTGGCTTCATCGCGCAAGCGCTTGGCCAGTAAATGACGGATACCAATCCGCGTCATGAAATCGGGGATGACCCCCTTTTCCATCAATTCAATCGCGTTTTTCATCAGAGTGGCTCCTAATCCACCAAGTGCTGAACAAAGAGAATGACGACACCGCACTTCCCAGAGTTTTGTTGGTCTTGAAACTAACACCTTTGCCATTGAGGAACTCGCTATGTTGCGTGTCACTATCGTTGTCTGTGGGGTCCTATTGGGCGTCCTGATAGCGGCTATTCTGGCTGCCAGTGGACATAGTCATGTACTGAGCGGGTTGCATTATGTACTGGCCGACCCTTGGGGGGCGGTTACCTTGCTGGATTCTGGGGATAGGCTTGCTGTTCGTCGCCGCTTGGCTGAGC
>JAAUQA010000216.1 GCA_012032855.1 Candidatus Competibacteraceae bacterium | reverse complement strand
AGCCCCGCTTCGGTCATCAATAAACCGAAAATATGCGTAGGTCTGGCGCCGACCGAACGCAGGATGGCCATTTCTCGCCGCCGCTCGTTCAAGCTGGCCAGGATGACCGTCAACATACCGATCAATCCGGTGATGACGACGAATACCGAAATAGCCATCAGCGCCTGTTCCGCTACGCTCATCAAGTCCCACAGTTCCTGTAGCGCAACTCCGGGTAAAATCGCCAATAACGGTTCGCCACGATACTCGTTGATGGCGCGCTGTACGCTGAACGTGCTGATTTTGGAATGCAACCCCACCATAAAGGCAGTGATTGTTTTGGGCGTTAACCCCAGTTGCCGAACCTGCTCAGCGCTAACCGCCATACCTGGAATGCGCGCGCCGCCTTGCCAATCAACATGAATGGCTTCAATGCTTTCCAGGCTGACATGTACGGTACGATCCACCGGCGTGCCGGTTTTCGCTAAAATGCCCACCACCCGAAACGGTTTGTCGTCGTGTCGGGATAAGCCGATCGCACCCACTCCGTGGGCGATAACGATGTCCTGATGCAGCGTGTACTCGAGTGTTTCCGCGACTTCAGCACCCAGAACCGCCTCAAAAAGACCGGTGAACGGCCGGCCGGCGGCCAATGTCAGCTGTCGATCGCGGGCATAACGATAGTGCACGAAATAATCACCGTTGGTGCCCAATACCCTGAACCCGCGATGCGAATCGCCCAACGACAACGGAATGGTCCAGCTTACTTTCGGATTGGCTGCCAATTCCTGGTAGCTGTCCCAGGCAATGTTATTGGTGGCGTTACCGATCCGAAACACCGAGTAAAGCAATAATTGAATCGTCCCACTGCGCGCGCCGACGATCAGATCGGTGCCCGAAATCGTATTGGCAAAGCTGGATTTGGCTTCGCGGCGGATCTGTTCCACGCCGAGCAACAGCGTCACGCTCATGGCAATCGCCAGAACGGTCAGCAACGCGGTGAACCGGCGGTTAACTAAACTGCGGATAGCCAGTGAGATAATCGCCACGGGTTACGGTCCGTTCTTCGATGCAGCGTGGTTGATGTCAGCCAGCGCTAGGGAACGATCGAACAAGGGTTGCAGCGACGCATCGTGACTGACGAACAGCAGGGTGGCACCAACCGCCTCGACTTCCTTGAACAGCAGTTCCAAAAACGAACGACGGATATCGCTATCCAACGCGGAAGTCGGTTCATCGGCGATGATCAATTCGGGGTTGCCGATCAGCGCCCGCGCCGCCGCCACCCGTTGCTGCTGGCCTACGCTGAGTTCGGTCACGGTGCGGTCCAGTAATGATCCGACCGCCAAACCCAAATGGGCCAGCAGACGATTCGCTTCCGCTTGCAGAGTACCGGAGCGGGCCTGTGCCTTGTCCCGACGGGTGCGGGAAAATCGGCACGGTAATACCACATTCTCCAGCAGTGACAAATACGGAATCAGATTGAACATCTGGAAAATGAAGCCGATATGCGCTGCGCGGAAAGCATCTCGCTGAGCGCTTTGCAAATGATTGACAGGTTTGCCGAGAATCCCAACCGTCCCTTGCTGAGGGGTGATAACACCACCAATCAGGCTCAGTAACGTGGTTTTGCCGGAACCCGAAGCACCCCGAATGAAAACTCGCTCACCCGGAAAGACCTCGAAAGTTGGTATATCGAGGACAGCGTTGTCCTGTTCGCGCCAGCGAAATTTAACCGATTCCAGCCGGATGAGCGGGTTTGATGCGGTCATGTCAAAACGCGATGCGGGTAGCTCCGGGGGTCAACTCCAGCGCAGTTTGGCCTTGCGGTCCAACCACCTGCGCCTTTATCTCTTCTTTGCCGGGAAACAGTTGGAACAGGCGCACATCCAAAAACCGCATGGACGCCGGTTCCTTGCATTGCAATACGTAGGTGGCATGAAATTCGGAATGGACTTCTTCGTCGTGCTCTCCATGGCCCTCATCATGGTCATCGTGTTCCTTGTGGCTGTCAGCATGGGTTTCTTTGGCTTCGGCAGCCTCATCCTCATGATGTTCATCTTGCATCATGACGGTTTCAACGTTGACCTCAACAGTCTCGCAGCCGGCTTCCGCTGGCCAATCAAACACCTGATTGGCATCCTGTAACACGACCAGAGCGTTCTTAACCAACTTCTCTTGTTCAGCATTGGTCGGCTTGTGCTCGAATCCGACAATATTCATCGCCGGGTTAAGGAGTTCGAGGCGAAGCTGATTATCTTCAAACACCACATTCAAGTGACCGAGACCGTGAACATGAGCTTTCTGTGTGTGAGACCCGTGGTGATCAGCGCTCACGGCGAGGCTTGCGAGCCAGCCAAACGTGCCTACTAAAACGGAAAAACCTGTACGCATGATTTACTCCTGCGGCTATATGCACCGTGCTCCGCTCACGAGCGGATGCAACGATGATGGTAATCAACGGAACTGGGATGGGTACTACAAGTAACCTGAGTTAGCCGATTAAGCCGCTAGGAGGGCCACGCGCTTGAACTATGAAATACGCTTCAAGATGGACATCAGAATGATGGAGGCAGGGAAACCAGAGTGAATCGTATAGCGTCGTAAGCGGGTTTGTGCCGGCTACCGGTTGATCCAAACCATTGGCCGCCAAGCACAGGGTACAGATGTCCTGAGCATCCTGCTCCGCCAAGTGATCTAATTCATGAATGACCAACAGCATCTGGGAGATCCAGAGCAGCATTCCCAAAATGATGATGGTTGCCGGTTTTGCCATTGCCATAGGTCTTGAGTGAGTCGAAAGACGGTGTCCGATTGAGGCCGCAGGTCAATATCTGAGACAGAGAATACAGCAGTCTTGACAGCTAGTGTATCGTATCTGTCAAGCGTATTTGAAAATGTAGCTTCCAACTTGCATCAACTCTCTTAAATGGCCCACTCCAACTCGAATCGTATTGACTGGATGAACACCGAAAATCTTGTTACCGTCAATGCCGTCAGCCTGACGTTATGGGGCAAAGCGGTTCTAGGCGATGTGAGCCTAAGTGTTGCCAGAGGCCAGGTAGTCACTTTGATCGGTCCGAACGGCGCCGGCAAAACCCTGTTGGTCAGAGTCATTTTGGGACTGGTTCGCCCACAACAAGGTCGGGTCATGTTGCAACCCGGCATCCGAATCGGCTACATGCCGCAACGCTTTCCGGTCGAAGATACCCTGCCCTTGACCGTGCGCCGGTTTGTCACCTTGGGCACACCCGCCAGCCGAGACCGAGTGCGGGCAGCTCTCGAAGAGACCGGCGCGGCTCAGGTCATTGAACAACCCATTCAATCCGTTTCCGGCGGCGAATTTCAGCGTGTGTTGCTGGCACGTGCATTGTTGCGCGATCCTGATTTATTGGTGTTAGATGAACCGGTGCAGGCGGTCGATGTCAACGGACAATACGAACTTTACGATCTGATTAGCCGAATTCGCCAACGGCGTGGCTGCGGCGTCTTGATGGTTTCCCACGACTTGCATCTCGTCATGAATACGACCGATCTGGTCGTATGCTTGAATCACCATGTCTGCTGTTCCGGTCATCCCGACAGCGTGAGCCGGCATCCGGCCTATCTGGAGCTGTTGGGCAGCGAAGGGGCGCGGCGGCTGGCCGTTTATCAGCACCATCACAACCATCGCCATGATTTACACGGGGATGTCGTCGGTGTGTCGGAGTCGGATTCGCATGGATGATTTTCTGCTGAGGGCGTTGCTGGGCGGCATCGGGGTTGCCCTGGTGGCGGGGCCGCTGGGTTCATTCATCGTCTGGCGGCGGATGGCTTATTTCGGCGATACCCTGGCACACGCCAGTTTATTGGGCGTTGGGCTGGGTATTATACTCGGTCTCAATGAGGGATTGGCTGTGATCGGGGTATGTCTGAGCTTAGCCTTGTTATTGGTGGCTATGGAGCGTCAGCGACGCCTAGCCAGCGACACACTGCTCGGTATCTTGGCGCATACCTCATTGTCGTTGGGCATTGTGGCGTTAGCCTTTCTGGAAACGGTGCGGGTCGATTTGGTGGGTTATCTGTTCGGTGACATTCTGGCAGTCACTATGCCGGATCTGTACTGGATCTGGTGTGGTGGGATGTTTGGTGCTGATCACCTTGGCCGGACTGTGGCGAGCATTGCTGGCCATGACCGTGCATGAAGAACTGGCGCGGGTCGAAGGTGTGCCGGTATTGCTGGTGCGGCTGATCTTCATGCTATTGATTGCCGTCGTGGTCGCGGTCGCCATGAAAGTTGTCGGCATTTTATTGATCACTTCCCTGTTAATTATTCCCGCCGCTGCCGCCCGGCGCTTTGCCCGCACTCCTGAAATCATGGCGGGACTCGCCAGCGTATTGGGTTGTGGCGCGGTGGTGTTGGGATTATGGGCTTCGCTGCGCTGGGATACGCCGGCTGGTCCCTCTATTGTAGTAGCGGCTGCGGCGCTATTCGTTTTGGGCGCCGTTATTCCTCTGCGTCAATTTCGCTAGGCGGGTCTTCCTCAGGGGCGGCGTTTAAGGAAATCAGAAACGCATTGACCACGTCGTAGAACTCTTGAGGTTTTTCCCGCGCCATCATATGGCCGGCCTCAGGCATAATGGCAAGTTGAGCTCCGGGAATGCTGTCTTTGAGAAATTGCCCGTATTTTAGCGGCGTCAGTGCATCGGCGCCGCCGACGACAACCAGGGTCGGTACTGCAATGACACCCAGCCGATCCATCACATCGAACCCGTTGCAAGCTACGAAGTCATCGTGTACGACCCGCCAATCGGTTGCTTTTAGATAGCGTACCTGTTCTGCCGCTACCAGCTCGGGCGGGGTCTCCGGCCCAAACATCAGTTCGCAAATAGCCGATACCGCAGTAGGATAATCCACGGACACTTGCTCCAGCAAAGCCGGCAAAATCTTGAGTCGCGCGCCTGTTCCGACTAGAACCAGCGCTTCTAACCAAGGGGGGTTGTCCAGCGCCAAGGTCAATGCGATGGCCCCACCCAGTGAATGGCCGAATAGGAACACCCGCGACAGCCCCTGTATTTCGACAAACTGTTGGATGATTTGGGCATATGCGGCCACATTGTCTTTGCCCGGACCGGCTGAGCGTCCGTGTCCCGGCAAGTCCAAATAGGTCACTGTGCAATCGGGCAGATCAGCAAGTTCCGGCGGCCAATGACTATGGTCGGCGCCGGCGCCATGTATCAGCACCGCGTTGTAGGGATTATTCGGATTGTGTCGCTGGAAAAAAAGTTGCTTCCTCTCCACTATGATCGACGTCATGTTTATTCCCCCCTCGGCGATTTTTCAGTTCGGTTGTGGGTTAAAGTGTAGCTGGGTTATGACGCCTCCCGATAGGGGGAATGCTGATGTAAATCTCGGGCATAGCTTTCTACAGCCGGGGTTTCCCGTTGCAGGAAGTCGGCAACTGCAACCCGAAACTCGGGGTGGGCGATCCAGTGCGCCGATTGGGTCAAGGTAGGGAGAAAGCCGCGAAAAATTTTATGCTCGCCTTGTGCGCCGGGTTCGAAGTACTGCAAACCGTGTTGGATACAGTAATCAAGCCCCTGATAATAACACGCCTCAAAATGCAGACTGTCGTAGGTTTCCCGACAGCCCCAATGTCGCCCATACAGGGTGGTATCGCTGCGAAAACTGATCGCGCCGGCGATATCCTGCCGCCCTTTGCGTGCCAGCACTAAAAAAATCTGGTCTCCCATCGTGGTGGCGATCTCCTGAAAAAAACTCAGGCTGAGAGTCGGTATACCGCCCAGACGATGGAAAGTGGAACGATAAAAACTATGAAAGGTATGCCACTGTAATTCACTAACCTCCGTGCCGGGTAGTGTGCAAATGGTCAAGTCCGCGTCTTGTACGAGGCGGCGTTCCCGTTTGATATTCTTGCGTTTCTTCGCCGTCAAGGTGTCGAGAAAATCGGCAAAATCACGGTACCCACGATTACGCCAATGAAACTGGCAACCCAAGCGTTTTAATAGGCCGAGTGGCTGCAGAATGTCCATGTCTTCATCGGTGTTGAACAGCCAGTGCAGCGAGGAAAATCCTTGGCGGCGAGCATCCTCCAAGGAATGCTCCACGATGGCTTGGGCGGCACTTCGGTCCGCATTGGGAGCCAGCAACAACCGTTGCCCGGTAGCCGGTGTGAACGGCA
>JAAUQA010000215.1 GCA_012032855.1 Candidatus Competibacteraceae bacterium | reverse complement strand
CATTAATCACCCGTTGCTTCTTTGCAACAATTGGTATATTAATGTATCGTTTAGCACTGCTTGTGCTAAACTCAACATAAATTTGATACGCTTGGCAAATTAGGTGCGTTCAGCGCCAATAGCACTATGGTCGGTCAATGGCCAGTGTCAGAACAACCAAAGATCATGCACCCGTCATTTAGTCCAAGGCTATAACCTGAAGGAGACATTGATGAAGCGATGGCTTTGCATAGGGGTATCGTGTTCGTTTCTAATGCTCGCCGCCCCCTGTCAGGCGGGTAAAGTTTACAAGTATGTCGATCGACAAGGAGTAACCCACTACACCAACGTCCCTCAGGACTCTCGCTACAAGTTGGCGATGGTGATTAAAGAGAGTGCGCCGGGAGTCAAACCGCCTTCCAGTTATACACCGCTCAACCCGACCAATCGCAGCTACTCGATCAATTTCGGGGGCAAATCCAGCGGTAAGCGGTCCGGCAAACCATTCCGGGTCAATGAAAAGAATCGCCAGCTGTTCGCCCCACATATTGACCGCATCGCCCGCAAACACAACCTGGATCCCCTCCTGTTACATGCCGTCATCAGTGCCGAATCGGCGTTCAATCCCAGAGCCGTTTCTCCCAAAGGCGCCACTGGTTTAATGCAACTTATGCCGGCTACCGCTAGGCGTTTCGGGGTGCGCAACTCACTTGATCCGGTGGCAAACATTGAAGGCGGTGCCCGCTATCTGCGTTGGTTGATGGATCAGTTCAGAGATCAACGTCTGGTATTGGCAGCCTACAATGCCGGTGAAGGCGCGGTAATGCGTTATGGTAATCGCATACCGCCTTACAAAGAAACGCGCACTTACGTCAGCCGGGTTCAACAATTCTATAGCCATTATCGGCGCTTCAATTAATCCGTTCTTGATACAACCTGCCGGTTGGCGGTCACTTCCTGCCAGCCGGCATTTTCTGCGCCGCCTTCTCCTCTCCGCTACCCGCATAGCCGCCATTTTGACGGTCGTCCAATACGGCGGCCCACTGTACGCTGATTCACTCTCATTAAGTGCCCAGCGGTTAGCTTTTATTGCCGCCGACAAAGCCCTGCAAGCCGGCGTTGCAGTCGCTTACACCCAGCTTAGCGACTACCCGCTCTATCCCTATCTGCGTTATCGCGACCTGCTGCAACGTTTGGAGCAATATCCCACTGAAGAGGTCCGGAGCTTTCTGCAGGCCTATGCCGATTTACCGCTCAGCGGGCGCTTGCGTCTCACCTGGTTACGTCAGTTGGCCAAGGCACAACGGTGGCAGGATTTTCTGCGCGATTATCGGGGCGGCAACGACGTCGCGTTAGACTGCTGGTATCGCCAGGCGTTGTTGCAGGCTGGTCGGCGTGATCAAGCCCTAGCCGGCATTGACGATGTTTGGATGCAAGGTGTTTCGTTACCCAACGCCTGTGATCCGCTCTTCTCGCTCTGGCAAGCGCAGGGCGGCATGACATCGGAACGCTTATGGCGCCGCTTTGGTTTAGCTATAGAGAACGGCGAGTTACGCTTGGCGCGTTATCTGCAAAGCCTGATGCCCGCGCAAGACCGATCAAGCGCCATGCTCTGGCTTACTGTGCATGATGATCCGCAGTTGATTTTGCAGGCCGAACGGTTCGCCACACAACATCCCCGCACAGCCGATATTCTATTGCATGGCCTGAAACGTTGGAGCCAACAGGATTCGGTGAGCGCAGCAGCTGCGTTGGATACCCTGAAACCAGATTATTCGTTACCCACACAGGCTCTAGCCGAGTTAGAACGCCAACTGGCATTGTTTGTCGCCAGCCGAGCTCATCCGAGCGCATTGCAACGCCTCACCGCTTTGCCCGCGGCGTTGGTCGATGACGATGTGCAAGAATGGCGCGTGCGGGTTCATTTGCAGCGAGCGGATTGGCAGGGAGTATTGCGTTGGCTGGATCAATTGTCCCCAACGCTCAATGGTAAACCACTCTGGCGGTATTGGCGGGCGCGCGCCTTAACCGCTAGTGGTCGTAACGACGAGGCGTTGACCCTTTACCAAGCGCTGGCTGAAGAGCGGGACTATCATGGTTTTCTAGCCGCCGATCGCTTGAAACTGCCTTATCGGTTGACCGATACCCCGGTAGCAGTGGAGGCAGCAACACAGAATAATCTGCAACAATTACCCGGCATCCAACGGGCGCGCGAACTCTTTTTCTTAAACCGCGTTTGGGAAGCGCGTACTGAGTGGCAACTGGCCACAGCGAACCTCGAACAGGAACAATTGCGACAAGCCGCTAAATTGGCCCAAGCGTGGGGCTGGCACTATCAGGCTATCGTGACCCTGGCACGCACGGAATATTGGGACGACCTGGAGCTGCGTTTCCCGCTACCCCATAAAAATCAAATCATTGCGTATGCTCAGCAAGCGAGTGTGGATCCGGCTTGGGTCTATGCCGTGACGCGTCAGGAAAGTTTATTTCGCATTGACGCCCGTTCGTCAGCGGGGGCATTAGGTTTGATGCAAATTATGCCGGCTACGGGACAACAAATCGCAAGACAGTTCGGGCTGGGTGGGTTTGAAAAGACTGATTTATTGAAAGCCGATACGAATATTCGCTATGGCGTTCATTACTTGCGCAGCACTTTGGATCGCTTGCAGAATAACCCGGTATTGGCCACCGCCGCTTACAACGCCGGTCCATTCAGAGTGTTGCAGTGGTTACCCCAGCAACAACCGATAGAGACAGATCGCTGGGTGGAGACTATTCCCTTTTTTGAAACCCGCCACTATGTAAAACGTATCTTAGAATATGCCGTGATCTATTCCCAACGGCTGAACAAAAAGCCGCATTCCGCCGCTATCCGACGAGCGTGGATATTACCTGCAGATGCTTGAGTCAATAGCCCTCGAACACGAAGTGGGCCATGCCAATTTGTAATTCGTCGCCATGACGCAAAGCCGCTGTTTCCTCAGGCTCCAATAGTTGTTGGGCTACGACAACCTCTCCGCGCTCCACCAAGTTTTTGATCCAATACATACCGTCTTTAAACGATAGCTCAGCATGCTGTGGGGCGACATCGGGGGCTTCGACACGCAGCCCTGCCTGCTGAGAACTTCCCAAGGTGATCCGCTTGGGCAAATAGACGTGGGTGACCCGCCGTTGACTGACATCTTCTCGATAAAGACGGGCATACAATAACAACCCGGGTTTATCCACGCCATTGAGCGCCGCGGCTTGTTCTTGCATGCGTTTAAGTGCGGCAAAGCGTGTTCTGAGTTTTTGTTTCATAGCAGCAGTACCCGCTTTTTCCAATTCCTTGACCAAATTGACAACTTCCAGCAAACACTCGCCCAGTTCCTCGGCCTGCGAAAACGTCCCGCCGTCCTCCGTCAGATCCAGTGTTGTACTCCAACCTAACGCCATTTTTAATTGATACAGACCACAGATATCCAAAACATCGCCTGATTCCAGTCGTTGCCAACGACCGCGGATCAAACGCTGGTCATTGAGTCCGGTATAACTTGCCGGGTTGTTACCGGCATGCATGACCGCCAACCCGTCGCCGGTTGCGCAAAGGGCAAAGTGCAGGCGAGAAATCATGCCGTAAGTCGGCAAATACCCCAACGCTAAATCGCCAAAGCCTGTGCGGGTGCTTTCATTATAGCGACCACCTATAACGAAGGGGCGGGACACGATTTCTATTCTTTCGGGCGCATAAGCGGCATTACGACTGCGTAGCAGGGCACGAGACAGAGGAGTGCCCTCTTTGCCTAGTTGGGCCACCGCCTCGGTCGCTGCAACTTCTGCTTGCAACTGATGGGTACGCAGCCAATTGGCCTCCAGCTCAATCGGCAACAAATTGTCTAAATTGGGCAGTTGCCGACCCAGCGGCGGCATATGTCCGCCATTGCCAAGTCCATTGGGTTGACCGACGGGATCGTCCTTGTTCCAGCGTAGATTTCCTCGTATTTGAGGTAAACTAAAGCGTGTGGTGCTACGCGAACTACCCGCAGTACGGATTTTCACTACCGGGTCATTGCCGGGAGGAGGAAAATTCAACAACACATTGTAACGACTGGTGTAAGCTTGCCATTCACCCCGGTGATCACACACTTCAACCGCCACAGACAGCGCCGCCAACAAAGCATCCTGAGGGGCCCGGTAATGCAAATACACCGGCAACGCGTCGTGGCCTTCGAGCAACTTGATCGGACGGGGTTGCGCATGCTCGCGCAAGGTCAGATCAGGGGAATCGAAACGCACCCGGACTTCTCTAAATACCCAACCGGTAGTGTTCATCACCAATGCGGATAACACACTCGGGCGCCCTGGTCGGAAGTCCGGGGAGGTATTGAATCCCACCACGATCGGTTGTTGTTTGTTCAATAATTGCAGAATGCGCTGTTCCCGCTCCGCCACCAATTCCTTATTCAAACCGCACAGGTCTTGAAAGTGGTCTAACACCCGTTGATCATCTTCAGTTTTACCGCTGGTTTTGCTCCAGACTTCTTGTAATAACTGTTCCAATTCGCGCAAATTGGCTGGTATAGGTCCTAAGCCTTCGGGCCGGTAATGCACAAAACGCTTTAGCTCAGGGGGGTAAGTAAAATCTACGGTAGACATGGTCATTGTGATCATTCAAAGTAATAAATTGCTGAGCATGGTCAAGGTAAATAAAGACGAAAACGTTTACAATAGTTAGCGCAGCCGAAGTGGAAACGTCTTAATGTACGAATTATCACCCGTTTGGGCTTTTGTCCAGCGCTGCGGAGAATAGCCTTGAAATAAGACATTATCTGTTGCTCATCATGACGATATTGGCTGTCGGGTTTCTGCAGCCGCTCATCATGCTAATAGGCGGCATGACCTTGATTACCGGGGTGGTAGCCTGGATCTACTCCGATTTGCCACCGGAAAAACAAAATGCCTGGGAAGCCAAGATGGCTCAGGCCATGCAGCAAGCGACCGCAGGGCTACGCAAACAGCCCACTTCCCCGCCACCGGTGCTCAGTGCGCAACAAGTCCATAAAATCACCCATCCTCATGACGAGGATGCGGATCGGCTCACGGATTCGGATAAGCTCTCCGATCTTCACCAAAAATAATCAACCTGCTTCGTTTACTCGATTATGTCTGAGGTTCTTTAGAGACTAACCAGTAGCCGACGCCAAGTGCAAAAATGACTCCCGCCGTTGCCCAGATATACTCGGGTTCAATGGTGTTATAATCTAAAACAATTACCTTCCGGGCTATCGCCATTAGCGCTGTAGCTAATACCAGCTTGACGTGTAATACATCGTCTCGTAGATAGAGCACAATGTTGACAAAGATCTCTATCGCGATCAGGGTTGCCATAAACGCGCTGAACGTGGCCAGGATGTCATTCACGTTGAGCAAGCCGATAGGCGGGGTCATGATTTTGTTATACAACACCCACCCCACATCAAGGACACTCCAGATGATAACCAGCGTCATCAAGACTGCCAGCAACCGCACGCATAAACGTATAATCAGATGCAACCCGTGCACCAAGGGTTCCTGGGCTTGATCTATGTGCAGCTCTTCAACGAGCTTATCATCAAGCAGCTGATTTGAGTCTTGTTTGTCAATCATAATAGCTCACGAAAACTGCTCAAGTTCGTTCCCTGCAAGGCCCTAATCCTGCATCGCAATGGTTATCTCGACCAATCTGTCGGTAACGATCCGGTGCCAGAATAATGCAGTATTTTGTCTGGCCAGAATAACACGGAAACGAACTTGAACAGCTTATCGTTGATCGCTTTACTACTCGGAGCGAACCGGGTTGGACCTTTTATTCAATCGCTTAGACCGTATCATCATCACTCGCCCGGCCTGCGGCGGACGCGGTAACAGGAGGTGCTGAGCCATGACGGCATTGAGACGGTCCATGATGGTCAATGGCATCGCCACACTGCGGCGCTGGTTTAAATCCACGTGAATCAGCATTAACTCTGTAGTCGCTACAAAGGCATTCTGTTGTGCGCCGAACATGCAGTGAAAATAATGAATTCGCTTACTGTCGAATCCAAGCACCTGGGTCGTTACCGTGAAACGATCTCCGGTTTTCAGCTCACGATGAAAATTAACATGGTCTCGACCACGAAACTTGAGCAGCGAGCTTGCTCGCGATATGCCTGCCCCATACCCAAGTACTCCATCAACGCATCG
>JAAUQA010000214.1 GCA_012032855.1 Candidatus Competibacteraceae bacterium | reverse complement strand
GGTGGTAACGTTACCCGATATCCGCTGGCAAGCCTGCCACATCAAAAGCATCGCCTTACTGGCCAACGTCATGGCTCGCCAGCAAGCGCTGGAACAAGGGAGCGCTGATGCTATCCTGGTGCGGGATGGTTATGCGACCGAAGGCACGGCCAGCAATGTGTTTCTAGTCCGTGATGATGTGCTCCTGACGCCGCGCCTGGATCAACGGATTTTGCCCGGCATTACCCGTCGATTAATTGTAGATATTGCCGCACAGCAGGGCATTGCCTGCCAACAACGAGATATACCCGCAGCGTGGTTGGACACCGCCCAGGAGATCTGGTTGACCAGTTCCACGCGCGAAATTGTTCCGGTCACTCAGTTGAATGGACACCCCGTCGGCACCGGCTTGCCGGGTCCGCTATGGCAGCGGATGATGGAACTTTATCAGGACTACAAAACCAAACACTGTTCATCCCCGCTGACCGTGCATTAGTGGGCCGGCTCCGGGTCAGCCTTGGCGAGACATCCGGGAGCGGGATTCATTCCAGGATAAGGCAATTGCCTGAGGTGTTGGCCATGTACAACGACTCTCTTTTGCAATTTCCCTGCGAGTTTCCTATCAAAGCAATGGGACGCAGTGACGATGATTTCCCGCCGTTGATAGCGGCTATCGTGAGCCGTCATGCACCGGATTGGGACTCCAACCGGTTATCCATACAAAGCAGTCGTAACGGGCGTTTTCAGTCGGTGACTGCTACGATTCAAGCACAGAGCCGAGAACAACTGGATGCGATCTATCATGACCTCAGTGCCCATAAACAAGTAATGGTTGCATTGTGATCACACCCATGCGCCCGGAGTATTTTTCCGTGCCCCTTGCCCCTTCGCTCTCTCAACCTTGCCCGCCTAGGGAGGAAGGAGTAAACGCTCCTGATCTGCTGATCTTCCGCAGCTTGGGTCTGCAAGACTATACCCCGGTATTCGAGGCCATGAAGTCCTTTACCAATACCCGCGATGCGCAGACGGCGGATGAGCTTTGGGCAGTGGAGCATCCGCCGGTGTTTACTCAGGGACTGAACGGTAAACCGCAACACCTGCTGGCCCCCGGCGATATCCCGGTGATTCCGGTTGACCGGGGCGGTCAAGTCACTTATCACGGACCGGGACAGATCGTTGTGTATTTATTGCTGGATGTGCGTCGCGCACACTGGGGGCCACGGCAACTGGTTAACCTGATGGAAACCGCAGTGATCGACCTGTTGGCCCACTATACTATTCAGGGGAATACCCGACCCGAAGCGCCGGGAGTGTATGTGAATGGCGCGAAAGTCGCCTCGCTGGGATTGCGAATTCGCCGAGGCTGCAGTTACCACGGGCTCAGCCTCAATACGGCGATGGATTTGCGCCCTTTCGCCCGCATCAATCCGTGTGGTTATCCGGGTTTGCAAGTCACCCAACTACGACATTTGGGCGTACAGGCCGGCATGGATGAAATCAGAGAATTGTTGTTAACTCGCCTGACTGCGCTTTTAGGTTATACCACTATCGGTCGAGTGACGGGATTACCCGTATCCGCCGAGCAGGAGACAGAACATGCCCGAACAGAAAGCCTCCCATCCGCAATCGGCTAACCCTGCTGCGGCAAAGACCCGTCCCGTTCAGCGTGGCGAAAAACTGCGCGGCGCGGACAAAATGGCCCGTATACCGGTCAAAATCGCTCCTACTCCTACAGAACAACGACTGCGCAAACCGACTTGGATACGCGCCAAGTTTCCCGGCACGCCGGAGGTGTTGCGGCTCAAGAAGATTTTGCGCGACAATCGGTTGCACACGGTTTGCGAAGAAGCCAATTGCCCTAATTAGGTGAATGCTTCGGCCACGGGACCGCAACGTTTATGATCATGGGCGATATTTGCACTCGCCGCTGCCCGTTCTGCGATGTGGGTCACGGTCGTCCTAACCCGCTGGATACAGAGGAACCGATTAATCTGGCCCAAACTATTGCCGCAATGGGTTTGCGGTATGTGGTGATCACTTCGGTGGACCGGGACGATCTGCGCGACGGTGGCGCCGGGCACTTTACGGCCTGCGTGCAAGCCGTGCGCGAACGCAACCCCGAAATCGTCATCGAAATTCTGACCCCGGACTTTCGCGGTCGCATGGATGTGGCGCTGGAAATACTGGAGCAGTCCCCACCCGATGTCTTCAATCATAACTTGGAAACTGTGCCGCGTTTGTATCGGCAGGCCCGTCCCGGTTCCGATTATGCGTATTCCTTAATGCTGCTCAAACGCTTCCGGGAACGTCATCCAACTATCCCCACCAAATCAGGATTGATGCTGGGATTAGGCGAAACGCTGGAAGAAATCGAAGTAGTGATGCGCGATTTACGTGATCATCAGGTTCAAATGTTGACCCTGGGCCAATACCTGCAACCCAGCGCGCATCATTTGAAGGTGGAGCGCTACGTCACCCCGGAGGAATTCGATCAGTTACGTCAAGTCGGCGAAGCGCTGGGCTTTACTCATGTCGCTTCCGGTCCGATGGTACGTTCGTCTTATCATGCCGATGCCCAAGCACGTGAAGTATTGGGCTAAAGCAGTTGGTAACGATCTTGCCATACAACATGGTCAACAAAATAATTGTATGGCAAGACCTGACCCCTTTTTATTTAAGGCCCATGCAGTTGGCGTAGTAGGTCACTGAAGCAGGCCAGTCTGAGAAGATACCGAGGATACCGACGTCCTGGGCAAGCACATCTAAGGTGACATATTTATCGCCGTCGTTGTTGATCACCGAATCCGTGGTCTGATGATACCAAGCCCCATCGTTTACCAGTGGCGCGGAGCGTTCGAAGGTCCAAGTGATGATGTCGAGTCCCGCAGCCTTGGCCGCCATTGCATAGGGCGACGGCACAATTTGACCTGCGTTGGTGGTCACGAGCACCCACATCGGCGGCGCAATGATGTTTACGCCCCAGGACACCAGTTGATCCATACTGGGCGTTAATGTTGCCGGGTCGGGGAAGTTAGGGTCGGTATCGTAACGTCCGTCCAGATAGACGGCTTGTTTACCGAATGCCGGTTCGCTGTCTATCCAATACAGCACGTCATCCAGGTTAAAGGACTGCGCCCACACCGTTCTGGGTCGAATGCCGGCATCCTTATATTCGTCAATGAGTTGCTGAGCGTAATCTTGTTGAGTGTAATTCTCATTGGCCGGGGTATCCGGATTATCGAACGGCATGGTCACACTCGGCGACTTCAACTCCGGCGTAAATTTCGCGCCGAGACTCTCGAATAGTTCAATGCTCTCCGCGTGAGTAAGCAAAGTGCCTCGGCTGGCATACAAGTCGGTGCGCCAGCTCGCCGTGGCGTTCATGTAGTCTTCAATGCTGGTAGCGCTGGGATTAGCCGCATCCATTTTGCCCTGTAACGTTTTAAACTCGGCCAGGGTGATATCGCTGGTACAGCAACGAATCTCAGAACCATTAGTCAGTTCTCCGGCATCATTGAACGCAGGCGGCACGGAGCATTGTTGCGCTAACGGAGTAGCGAGAATGTCAGTGGTAGTGTGCAGGTCGCATTGTGAATGCCGGCACACCAATTCCAAGTCCTTGGTGAAGGTGACGTCGCATTCCAGAATCCCGGCACCCATGAGCGCAGCCGCTTCATAGGATTCTTTGGTGTGTTCCGGAAACTGCAGCGGCGCGCCACGGTGACCGATAGAGAAGTCGGTGCGTTTGAAGGGACCTTTTGCGCAGCGTTGTAGGGTTTTTTTGAGCGGGCTGTCGTCCATGTCATCGACTAGAAAGAAAGGCCGTGGTCCTAGTTGAATGCTATGGCCTGTATCCCCACCGGGCCTGCCAACAGGCACTCCCCCGATTGATACACTGTGGATCGACAAAGAAGATGCGGCGGCGTTAACGCAGTACAAAGTGGCGATAACGATTGGAACGGTCAGAGTGATATTTTCAACCCCATGAGGTGCTCCCTAATTGCAGCGGGCAAACATTATTGTAAAGGTGAAGAAAACCAACCTCGCAATGTAGAGAGCGTTTGTGTCTGTCTGATGCCTTTATGGTTACAGATGGATGAAAGGGGTGTTTTTTAACTCAATACAAGACCTGACCCCATTTTTTAAGGATTGTAGAGAACAATGACCCCCACACCTACGATGATCAGCACACCACCTATTAGCGCGCTCATATTGAGATGCACATCCCGGAACAATAAGAACGCGAATAGGGCCACGAAAATCGGATAGGAAATTTCGATAAGGCTTGTCAGCGTTGCATTCTTGTTGTCAATGGATACGAACAACAACACAGTGGCGAGCAAACTGGTTATTGCTAAGGCCAGCACCGGCACTCGCTCTGTCCAGTGCATAGCTAACACGGTATGGTAATCGGAAACGATTCTGGTGAAGAAAAATGGAGTTGCTGCTATGATCGGTAGCGCGGTCAACACCAACACAGTCACCAGAGAAACCCGTTTAAGTGCGTAATCGATCAAGGGGTAGTGAATGCCCCATATCAGTGCTGCGCCGATTGCAGCCAAGTACCAAGGTATTCGCACCACTAAATCCGCCACACCTGTTAATCAGGAACACCGCCGTTCAGATAATCAAACAAACGAGGGGTCTGGGAAACCGGGGAATCATCCGGGTTACCCAGCACATAGGGTTTGGCATTTCCTGCACCCCCTTGCTTACGCCCTTGCTTTTGATGATGCTGAATGTCGAATAGATAATGCACATTGAGGAAATGCCCCCAAGCGCCTTTGTGCACATAATTGGGACCGGCGATTTTAATACCCCGCTTTTCGGGATGCGGGGCTAACATCCCTAAGCGAGCGACAATGTCGTTCTCGTTGGCGAAATTTTCGATCCACGGTAACGGAGCTTGACCATTGACTGCCGGTGCGGAGTATTTCATTTCATTGGCACAGTTGGCAAACAAGTAAATCTCCAGTTTGGCCAATTCCTCCACGGTCAGCGTTTCGAAATCGTTTAGATCCAGTTTGTCCTGATCGGGATATACAAACACCGGTGAAGCCGGCGCATAGTATTGCTCCGGTTCGACCGCCACCACATTAGATTTGAGAATATCCTTAATCACCGGGAGTAGTTGCGCTTGCTTGATGTCAATTGCCACCTTGGACTGAAGCCATTTAAGTACGTTAGACATGATGATGGTGCCCTGAGAGTGGGCAACTACCACCACTCGCTGCTTGCTAGGGTCTTTCAAAGCTTGATGAATGGGTGGGAAAGCTTTGATCGCCGGCTCAGTCATTAGGCCCCATTGCTTGCCGATCGCACATTGCAACAAATCGACAAAAAACGAATCGGTAGAATTCTGGATCAGGGTCAGCGGACGATGAAAAAGATACGAAAGATAAGCTGCATTCAGTTGCGCCAACGAATCGTTGGTCATGATACCGTTGATGAAAAACCATGATTCGTCAGGAAAGGTGGTGTAATTACCGTTGTGATCGGGCCTTTGCAAGATCACGGTCGGGTGCCAGAAGATATTGTTCAGAATAGGCGGACCGAAGGGCGGCGGATTAAAGGGCAAGGAGGGAATGATGGTATTGACCAGATACTTGATGGTTCGTCGCAATCGCCATAAATCAATGATGCTGAATTCTGAGTAACCATCATGAGGAGGAATCCAATCGCGAATCGGTCCGAATATTGACCGGATATAGTCCGGTGGATGAATCGCTAGGGCATCGCCAGCAATGCTGAGCAAATCCTCGAAATACCGCTTTGGCAAGGAGGGGATACGGATTGACTTGATGTCATTAATCGTGGTCGGCATCGCTAATTCACCAGACGGATCAACACAGGGTTGGAGATTTACTATGATGGGATAAGTTTACAATACGATCAAAGCGCCAATCGGAGACGATGTTCATGAATCGTCCTTAGCTTGTTCCTCTATAGGCATTGAGTGGCCCAAGCGATTGATGAGCGCCAAGGCGAGCGACGTCGTGATGAGCGTGACATGAATGCCGATCAACCAAGGCAGCGCCCTGATGATCTTGGGGGTGAGGGTGGAATCCTCCTCGGTCATCTCCAGAAAGAGCTGCAATAGGTTAAACATGGAGATCGCCATAATGGTCAGCGACAGGTTGAGTTTGAGATCGTGATGCGTCAAGCGCCCGATCCAGGACGGCATTTCGGGGCGTTTACTGAGGTT
>JAAUQA010000213.1 GCA_012032855.1 Candidatus Competibacteraceae bacterium | reverse complement strand
AGGTTGAGAAGGAAACCTTACCCAATCTCCAGCATAGTATTGAGAAGGCTGCGGCAAAAGCCGTGGAACTCGGCGAGCTGACCCGGGAAGAGGCGCATGTGGTCAGCGCGTATTTGAAACGTGACCTGCACGATGCCGGACATTACTTGGCGGAAACCGGCCATGATCTAAACACTTGGCTGCGTTTTGACCTGGAACTGATCGAAGAACGCCTATTAGAGTTTTTTGCCGGCGCTGCCGATAAGACCCGCTTAGAGTTGCTGAGTTTCTCGGAAGCTGTAGAGCGCGCGTCTCATTACTCCAGTGGCGAGATTACCGGGCCGGGTACATTGCAGTGTGACCAGTGTGGGGAGCCATTAGCCTTTCACGCGACGGCGGTTATTCCGAACTGTCCGCACTGCGGTGCTACGGTTTTCAGTCGGGTGATTGATTCCGACGAAGACTCTGTTGCTGAAGAATCGTAGTGTTTGACATCTCGACTATGCACTCAGCGGGGGTCACCACCGCATAGCTTGAGCTCTCGGCTACGTCTCTGACGCACTTCCACAATCTCGGTGTTTGACGCTCTCAAACACCAATTGTAATGACTTTTTTTGTCGGTGTGCCAAAGCGGTCCCGAGAATCCGCAGCCTTTATTGCGATTTTCATTGCCTTGCCATACGGCAGTGCGCGCGTAACTTTCGCAAAATTCCCGCCGGTCGGAAGACTGATCCCCATAGTCGGGGCGACCATAGCCAGGGTCGGGGCGATGAGAATCTCTTCTGCAGCGTTGTAAATCTTTTTCTCGATTACGGTTCGACCGGTCGGCCTTGTCATAAGAGGTATCCCGACACCACCGGTAGTGGTCGTCATAGTTGGAGTGCCAACGACCGCCTTTAAGATCGCAGTCACGCCTTCGATTTTCATCGTTTTGTCTGACGGCATTTCGGGCATAGCTAGTGCAGAAATCCCTGTCCGCAGCGTGTATTGGAGATGGTGTGAAGGCGATCAAAATCAGGGCGGTGAGCGCAAACACTACCCCTGTTGTCACTTTGAAGCCGAATGCTTTCATGATTAGCTGCTCCTGGTAACTGAACAAGACTTACTACCCAAGAAACCGCATTACCCACGGCCCCAAGAATCCCGCAATAATTCCAAAAATAAGCGGCAGCAACAGAAAAAACGCCATAACAATCGCCTCTTTCCTAAACATGCTAATCAACCCGGAAAGTGAGTGTGTAAGGTGGGTGCACGTAGCGTAACCCACCATCTTCGATTGAACCTGGCCGCTCAACAAAGCCTAGTTGACTGCCGGTCAGTGAATGACCAATTGCTTATCCTTATCGTGCTTATGCTGCTGGTAATAAGCCACCAGGGTCGGCAGATAACTTTTGAAATCGGGACACGCCACACCCGAACCTTCCAGATCTTGCTGCGCTTGCGAACAATCGTAAGATGACAGACAGGTGAAATAATCCAGCGATTCCAATTCAACTTGCAACCATTTGCGCGCCACTGGCACCGCTAATGACACCTTGGCGGCCGTACCGGCAGCGTACCGACCGGTTTGCGGCCCAGTGACTCTTCCATCAGCGCACGGTATATTTCCCGTACCGTATGGGGTTTCGGATCGGTCAAATGATAGGTCTTGCCTACCCCGGCTTCGGCATGGCCCAAATAGAGCGTGGCATCGAAAATGTAATCGACGGGGACGAAATTAGCTTCCGCTTTGCCGGGGCCGAAATACGGGATAAACGGCATGAATTTGAGGTGTTCGAACAAGTTCAGTATGAAATAAGGCCCGTCGAACTTGATTGTCTCCCCGGTTTTGGAATCGCCCACCACGATGCCGGGCCGGATGATGGTGGTCGGTACCCGATCAACGATTTCCGCACCAAGACTTCCGCTTCGTATTTGGTGCGCTCGTAATGGTTCTTAAACGACTGATTCATTTCCAGCTCGGTTTCCAGAATTCGCCCTTCCCGCTTACCGGACACATAAGCTGTGCTGAAATACACATAACGCTGCAGATTTTTCAGCGTCAGCAACCACTCATTCACTAAACCAGTACCGGTGACGTTAACGGTTTGGGCGATATTTTCCGGTACAGCCAAATCGTAAACGGCAGCGAGATGAAAGATATGGGTGACAGCGTCTTTCAGTCGCGCGTCTTCACCGGCTGCAAGCGCTAGATTCGGTTTAGTGATGTCGCCTTGGACGATACGTAATTTGTCCGCCGCGATGCCTTCGCCGGCAGTAATCTTGGCCACCTCGGCCTGTGCTTTGTCCATCATGTTGGGTAGCACCAACAGATTGATCTCGGCGATGGGATAATCCTCGCGGATCATTTTGCGGATCAAGGCAGTGGCGATAAAGCCCGGAAATCCGGTAAAAAATACGTATTCATTAACCCCCCCTACAAGTTGACAGTGTGCGAACAAATCGGTCCGCGCCCGGGGCGCATGATACGGGAAATCGGAACTTGCGTCTGCCGCGTCTGCCTGTCCTTGCTCAGAACACTTCAGCAGTAAATTCCATATGCACGGTGCTACGCAAACGCGCTACCGTTCGCAAGGATTCTTTGAGCCGGCGAAGTTCCCAAGGGGAAAGCGTTTCTGGGGCGATATAGGCTCCAGGCAACCGATCCTCCCGTTGCGCGCGAATTTGTTCACGCAACAATAATCCCGTAAGACAGATAAATGCATCCTGAACGGCGTCCGCTAATTCCGCTTGCAACACGTTCTGTTGTTTCAATGCGGCCAGCCGCTTTACTGTTTCGGTGGCAGCAACACCGGCCTGCAAGGCTAGGAGACGGACGCCTTCCAACAACGGGCGTAGCCCTTTGCGTTTGATGTCGATTTTGCGGTGCCCTTCCTGACCGGGTAAACGTTCGCGTTTAAGCGTTCGCAGCGGAGTAATCGCTACATCGTGATCGAACTGCAACACTTCCAATTCACGCAAAAACCCATGATAGCGGGGAATATTACCGGTGATGGAATCGCGTAGTTGCTGGGTCAGGTCGGGATCGCCGAATACATGACGAAAATCAATCCAGATATCCAGCAAGGTGGTGGTGGCTACCGAGGGTTTGCGCATCCAATTCAAAAACTGCGCTTGCCATTCCTGCAAGCGTTTGCGCCAGGAGTGATTGTTGGCCATCACATAGCCGATACACAGCGGGATGCCGACCGTATCAAGGCCTATGTTCATGCGGTTGGCCAGTTCGTAGAAATAATCGTTGATTTTGGGGTAGTGCTCGTCGGGGTAGTTCGCCAAGATAAAGCCATTGTCCTGATCGGGGCGTAATAAGCTTTCCCAGCGCCCGGCGGAGCCGGTGACCACCGCGGCGAACGGTACCGGCGGTGGACCCCAGCCGTGTTCAATCATCTCCTCAAGCGACTGCTCCAGCACCCGACGATAAATCTCATCATTTAGCGTAGTTAATACCACCATGATTTCAGCAGAAGGCACCCGTTGTTCCAACAATACGGCGGCCAAATCGACTTGGTATTGCTTTACCTGAAAAAGCTCAGTGAGGGTATGGTCGGACGCAATCGATTCGACCAACGCCAGTTGCTTACCCAATAACGGGGTCAGCACGTCTTCCACCAGCAACATACCCTGTGGACGGTTGTCCTGATCAACCACTGGTAAGTGGCGCAAATTCCTTTCTCGCATGAGGGCCACGGCGCGAAACAGGGGTAAATCGGCACGCACCGTGTATACCGGCTTACTCATGACGACATGCGCGGGAGTATGCTTATCGGTAACGAAAGTCACCTGATGGAGAATATCGCCTGAGCTGATAATACCGGCGATGCTACCGGTGGGTTTCAAGACCAAAACCCGCGGTGCTTTGCTTAGGCGCATTTGTTCGACAACAGCAAGACACGTCGTGTCAGCTGTCACCGAGGGCGGCAACGGGCTCATAAAATCCCCCACCCGTTGCAAAAAAAGGCTGGTTTGCGCGCTGCGTTCCATCCCCTATCCTCAGCTGACTAATTGCTCGTTGTTATCCTGACAAGCATAGACCGCCCGGTCTCACTGTGGGATGAAAACAGCGCGCGCTGGTTGCGGGTCTCCTTCTGGGTGGTGCCGTCTCTTGATCAGCCCTGCATCAACAGAAACCGTAAATCAATAATGGCGGCATTGGCTCGTGAAATATAGGAGGCCATGATCAGCGAATGATTGGTTAGAATGCCAAAGCCGTTGTTGTTCATGATCAAGGGGCTCCAGATCCGCTGTTCGGCGTTTTTCAGCTTGTGGATAATCCGTTGCAGGGCGGGGCGAGCCCGCTTGCTGTCCAAGATATCGCCGAAATCCACTTCGATGGCCTTCAAGACATGTAACAAAGCCCACACATAACCGCGCGCCTCGAAAAACACATTATCGATTTCCATCCAAGGCGTAACCTCAGTCACTTCGCTCAGCGCCGCATTCGGATCGGCGCTGCCATCGGTTGCTCCGATAGCGGGCTTGTACAGCAATTCAGGGACATTCGAACTCAACCGGTGGGCCAGGCTGCCCAGGCGTTTTTCCACTACCGCCAAGTAAGCATTCAGATTGTCGGCGCGGACAAAAAAGCGTGCCTGAGGGGGTTGGCTGCCGAGTCGGTCCAGATAACGCTGTAACGCTTCCACCCCTTTCTTATATTCCAACTCAGTGGGCGGCACCAACCAACTATTGGGATCGAAATGGAACTGCGCATCCGCAGCCATCAGATCCGTGTCTTCTTGGGACTGCGACTGTGCCCGGCTGAAGTCGTTGCGCAGAGCTCGGGTCGCTTCGCGCAAATCCGTCAGCAAGCCGAATTCCCAATTCGGCATGTTATCCATCACGTAGCTGGGTAAAGACACATCATTGCTGATATAACCGCCGGGCTTATACAACAGGGTATTTGCAATTTTAATCAGGGTGGCGGTCGTAGCGTAGCCCGGCACCTGTGCCTTGGCTTCATCACCACCCGCCATCTCCAAGGCGACGGGTTGGATCTCGAAGAATGCCGGTTCGCGACTCCAGTAAAACATCAGACCGAGAACCACGAAGATATAGGTGATCAACGCGAGTTTCAGGGTCCAGAGAACGCCCTTATCCCTCACGTTCTTGGGATTGTAGAGGCCGATCAGGTAACCGACGGCATTTTTTATTTTTCCGAAGAAATTGCGTGCGCTCATAACGGCATCCTGTGACAATTTAATGATGATATGTTGATTTTAGCGGGCCCTAACAAAATTAAGGGATGGACCTCGTTTCAGACGCATAGAACCTTGGCTTTGTTGATGATTTCCCTTCAGGATCGCGCACCACTACCCCAAGTGGTTGTTGCACTCGGGTACCACGGGTAAGTAGCCACATGCTGCGAGCGTCTGCCGGATCGCCGCGCCGCACTTGTTCCACGCTACCGACCTGACGACCGAGTACAGTGGACTGTTGCAACTGTTCCAGAATCGGGTGCAGGCATGCCTGTAGCGTCTTATCGGGCAAATTCAGAGCGTCTTGTAGCTGGTAAATGGCCTTGATCAGTTTTTCTTGCTGCGAGATCTGATCTTGGTCGGTCAGGGTGGCGATATAAGCCAATAACTCTTCCACGGTCCGATAAGCATCATGAGATTCCCGGCAAGTCACCGGTACTCGGCTAAATCCGTTACCATCGGCTCGCGCAAACAGCGTTTTATCGAGATACGCTTGCAATTGCCGGTTCAGGTTAGCCACTAAATCGGATTGACTAGCCGCCGGCTCCAAATGCTCGGCCAAGCGATGTGAGGTGGTACGCAGCCGCCACCAAAACCACAGACAAACTGCGATGAGCAGCAGTTGGCTGGCGAACAGCGCAGCGGTCATTGAGCGGTTCCGCTACCAGCCGATTCGGTTTCCGGCTCACTCTGCGGGGACAGGTTTTCAACCGCTTGCGTAGGGTCGAGTTGAGATAGACGCTCTTCCAAATGCGGTAACTGTTTGAATTCCATCTGATCAATCCGCCGGTTCAGTTCCCGTAGGCGGTGTTCATTGCCTCGCTCGCTGACGAACAGGGCTACGTTCAGCGCGGTCGAAGCTATCGCTAGCAGCGCCACTACAAACAACACATATTGATTCTTAATCATCACGCTCAATTCTCCAGCCAGCGATCCTGATTCATCAGCACAATACGCTGCAGCAAACCTTGCGGTTCGCCATCAATGCGTCCAGTGTCATTAAAATTATCCACAATCAAATCAGCCCCGCCGGGCACCCATTCTGACAG
>JAAUQA010000212.1 GCA_012032855.1 Candidatus Competibacteraceae bacterium | reverse complement strand
TTGCTTTTTTCGTTGCCCCACTGGAGGAAACCAACAGGTAATGCCGCACACCGTTTTTTGCCGCTAACTGAGCTGCCGTAAACTGGTAACCAAGATCCACCTTGCGTTGAGCATCAACAGAACCCGCTTGTCTACGAGTCGTTCCTAGGCATGAGAACAAATAATCACCACTAAAGAGTGCAGCGCAGTCCTCCAAATGTTCGAAATCCACTGCTTGATTGAAGACTTTTGGAGAGATGTGTTTTACAGGGCGACGGGTAATGGTGATGATTTTGCTGATAGGGTTCGCGTTTCCAAGCTGATTCACTAATGCTGAACCAACCAGACCGGTAGCCCCGATTACAAGTGCAGTCTTGCTCATGAAAACCCTTATTGGTAATAATACGCATCAAAGATGGTTTTGGTTAGATTCTCCGGCACGTCATCAGGCACGGGCGCTGAAGTTTTGACCTTCCCCACGATCAATGGGTCCTTAGTTCGTGGGGAAAATCGGCCGCCTAGTCGGCGGTTTTTTTGAAAACGGCGTATCAGTGTGTAGTATGTAAGCTCGCTCACCGCTCAGGCAATTTGCGCAGCGGTGAGCAATAAATACCGGCTTAGCCTGCGGGTCGTGATGAGAAATGATGAGGATTGGATAATGCAGATAGGCAAACAGCAAGGTTTATTAATTCGCCATAACCCCAAGTCGTAAATCCGGTATGACATTCATTACTGTCGTAGCTCTTGTTGGCGCTGGCCTGATAACCGGACTGCTATTTGCGTTTTCGAACTTCGTTCTTAGCGCCTTGGCGGACCTGTCGAATGAAAATGGCATGTTCGCGATGCAGCGGGTGAATGAGAAAATAATCAACCCCATATTCCTATTGCTGTTTCTTGGGACTCCAATACTGTGTGTCATCATTGCGATAGGCTGCGCGATAAACCTGGACGCGCCGGCGCATTGGTTATTGCTAGGCGGTTCGATGGGCTATTTGATCGGTCCGTTCGGCATTACGATACTGTTCAACGTTCCACTAAATAACCGGCTCGCCAAAACCAAAATTTCGGATGCGGACGAAGTATGGCCCGATTACCAAATCCGTTGGCAACGCTGGAATCACGCACGAACCTATATTGGGGTACTGTCGGTCCTGCTGCTCGCGGCAGGCTTGGGTAGTCTTGATGTTTGAATCTGCTCGCGGTCAGTGGACGCATAACAAACGGATGAACCAGAGCCAGAAAGGCCGGGGTAGCTCGCTTCGCTCGTTCACGTCAACTCCCGGCCCGGTTATCCTGAACGTTGACACTGGTCCAGAATCACACCATGACACAGAAACCTAAAGCGCTATTTCTCTCACATGGCGCTGGACCAATGCCACTTCTAGGCGATGCCGGGCATCGGGAAATGGTTTCGTGTCTGAAAACGATTGCGGCGAACATCCCAAAACCCGATGCGCTCTTAGTGGTAAGCGCGCACTGGGAAGAACAAATTCCCACCATTACCGCTGGTAAGAACCCATCGTTGATTTATGACTATTTTGGGTTTCCGGAAGAGTCATACGCTATCCAATATCCCTGCGTCGGCGATCCAGCCTTGGCCGATGAGATTCAGCAATTGCTGGGAAATGCCAGTATTGAAGCCGGATTGGATGACAAGAGAGGATTAGATCATGGTGTCTTTGTGCCCCTCAAGATCATGTATCCGGAGGCCAATATCCCCTGTGTTCAGTTGTCTCTGGTGAACACCCTTGATCCGTCGAGACACATAGCAATAGGGCACGCCCTTCGAACGTTGAGTCAGCAAAATGTATTAGTTATTGGCTCTGGTTTTTCCTTCCACAATTTGAAGGCGTTCTTCATAACAGACACGATTGAATCTCGGGCGCAGAACCACTCATTTGAGGAATGGTTGATGAATACCTGTTGCAACACCGACTATTCCGAGGAAAAGAGAGCGCAACAGCTGGTTCGGTGGTCCGATGCCCACGGGGCGCGCTATTGTCATCCCCGGGAGGAGCATCTGTTGCCACTGCATGTCTGTTATGGCGTGGCCCAAGCTGCTTGCTCCAAATGGTTTAAGCTAACCATCATGAACAAAGAATCAAGCATGTACTTGTGGTGAGACGAATGCTATTAACCCGGCATTAAAATACCGTACATATTTGCTATTCTTATGGGCATGGAAAGCGAACGGATTGATGTACGCAAACTGGAACGAGCGGCGCGCGAACAGTTGCGCCGGACGGTAGTGCGGCTGTTCAACCGGGAACACTCGCAAGCCTTCATTGCGCGAGAACTGGGGTTACGCCGAGCGACGGTAGCGGCCTGGGTGGGCAAGGCGCGCGCGGGGTTGGACCCGCAGGAAGGTCGGCGGGGTTGGCCTTTGGGTGTAGGTCGTCGGCTGACGGCGGCCCAGGGAGCCCGACTGCGCCAGGAGATATTGGAGCGGACGCCGGATCAACGTCAGTTGCGCTGTGTGAGAAAGGGGTCATGAGAAAGGGGTCAGGTCTTTCATTTTGCATTGATTGACAAACTCTAAACGCAGTATGATGAACACACCTTTGTACTGGAACAGAGGACGTGTTCGTGAATACCCAAAAACAATCTCATCCATTGCAGGAAACCCCAGCTTGGCATAGCTGGACGGTGTCCGCCGCGCTTGAACAGGTTGAGAGTCGTCTGGAGGGCCTGACAGAAACGGAGGCCGCTCTTCGGCAGCATCGTTTCGGCCTTAACTGCCTGCCGCAAGCACAATCACGCAGCCCGCTGCTACGTTTTCTGGCCCAGTTTCACAATATTCTCATCTATGTGCTGTTGTTTGCCGGTGTTGTCACTGCCACGTTGAACCACTGGGTCGATACAGCGGTTATCCTGGGCGTGGTTGTCATCAATGCCTTGATCGGCTTTATCCAGGAAGGCAAGGCCGAACAGGCGCTGGATGCCATTCGCAATATCCTTTCGCCACAGGCCAGCGTAATGCGCGATGGCCAACGCCTAGCGTTGCCTGCTGAACAGCTGGTACCGGGCGATATAGTGTTTCTGCAATCCGGCGACAAGGTTCCTGCCGATCTCCGGCTAATCGCGGTCAAGGAATTGCAAATCCAGGAAGCCGCATTGACCGGCGAATCCATTGCAGTGCTCAAAAGCGCCGCGCCTGTAGACCTGACAGCTGCGCTCGGCGATCGCATATCTATGGCTTATTCGGGAACTTTGGTTACCTCTGGCCAAGGCCGGGGCGTCGTCGTGGCCATCGGTGAGCATACCGAAATTGGGCACATCAGCACCTTGCTGGCGCAGGTGCAAACCCTGACGACTCCACTACTCAGGCAATTGGCGGAGTTCAGCCGCTGGCTGAGTATCGCGATCGTTGGTCTGGCGGTACTAACCTTCTTATTCGGCGTGATGGTGCGCGATTACGCCGCCTCCGAGATGTTTCTGGCCGTGGTCGGCTTAGCGGTGGCGGCGATCCCCGAAGGACTGCCAGCGATCATGACCATCACTTTGGCAATCGGCGTCCAGCGCATGGCAAGCCGTAACGCCATTATCCGCCGCCTGCCGGCGGTCGAAACCTTAGGTTCGGTGTCGGTGATCTGTTCAGACAAGACCGGCACCCTCACGTGCAACGAGATGACGGTGCAGTCGGTTGTTACTGGCCGCCGTTTTTTCGAGGTTACTGGCACGGGCTACGCGCCCAATGGTAATTTCTTGTTGGAGGGAGAAAGCGAAGCTTTGCCGGACGATTATCCTATCCTGCAAGCGTTGATGCGGGGGGCCTTGCTGTGCAGTGATGCCGTTGTCCGTGAGACCGCTGACGGGTGGATTGTAGAGGGTGATCCTACCGAGGGAGCATTGATTGCGGTAGCCATGAAAGCCGGGCTGGACCCGGATTTTGAAACCAAAGCTAATCCGCGCACCGATCTGATCCCCTTCGAGTCCCAGCATCGGTTTATGGCGACTTTGCACCACGACCACAGAGGCAACGGGAATATTCATGTCAAAGGCGCGCCCGAGCGCATTCTGGCGATGTGCGAACAGCAACAAGGGGAGGGGGGGCCAGAGCCGCTTGATCTGGACTATTGGCATGAACGCATAGATAAAATCGCCCGGCGTGGACAGCGGGTGCTGGCGCTGGCTTTGAAGGTGGCCAACACAGGTCAGACCGAATTGCGCTTTGACGACGTGGAGCAAGGTTTGCTCCTGCTCGGTTTGGTCGGTCTGGCTGATCCGCCGCGACCCGAAGCGATCACAGCGGTGGCCCAATGCCAGTCTGCCGGTATCCAGGTAAAATGATCACCGGCGATCATGCCGGAACCGCGTTGGCTATCGGTCAGCAACTCGGTTTGGATACGACGACCGGGGTGCTGGCTGGCCATGAACTTGACGAGTTGAGCGATGCTGCGTTGCAAAAGCGCGTCGGTCAGGTGGATGTCTTCGCTCGCACCAGCCCGGAGCACAAGCTGCGCTTGGTACAGGCATTACAGGCGACCGGTCGGGTGGTGGCCATGACCGGCGATGGTGTCAATGATGCCCCAGCGCTAAAACGCGCCGACGTGGGCATTGCGATGGGTAAAAAAGGCACCGAGGTGGCTAAAGAAGCGGCGGAAATGGTGTTGACCGACGATAATTTCGCTTCCATCGCCCATGCGGTTGAGGAAGGCCGCACCGTTTATGATAATCTCAAGAAGGCCATCATCTTCATTCTGCCAACCAATGCCGGCGAGGCGCTGATCATCATGGCCGCTATTTTGTTCGGGAGCCTATTACCGATAACGCCCGTGCAAATCCTATGGGTGAATATGGTTACCGCCGTGACCCTGGCCTTGGCCCTAGCTTTCGAACCGGCTGAGGACGATGTGATGCGGCGACCGCCGAGACAGCCGCGCGAACCGCTACTGTCGGTCTTTCTGGTGTGGCGACTGGCGCTGGTCGGCACCCTGCTGGTACTGGGCACTTTCGGGCTGTTTCTCTGGGAACGGAATCAGGGGGCTGATGTCGATCTGGCGCGCACCGTGGCGGTGAACACCCTGGTAATGTTCGAGGTTTTTTATCTGTTCAACACCCGTTATTTACGCTCGCCGGTGCTGAATCTTCGAGGCCTTTTCGGCAGTCGCGCGGTGCTGATTTCCGTGGCAGTGGTCATTGGGTTACAGCTGGCCTTCACCTATGTGGCCCCGTTTCAGCATTTGTTTAATACTCAGGCCATTAATGCGGCAGCGTGGTTGCGCATCGTGCTGGTGGCTGCGACCGTACTGGTTGTCGTGGAAATCGAGAAATGGCTGGTCCACTCCGTTTCCAATCACCGCCGTGGAAATACAAGTGCTGCTTGATTTGTGTAGGCGCATGTGTGACTAATGACACATGGCAAGCAATCTATCAATTGAACCGGCACTCCTTGAGAAAGCGCTGGAGGTTAGCGGCGAGAAAACCAAGAAAGCCGCCGTCACCCAGGCGTTGATTGAATTCATCGCAAAACGTGAACGTGTGCGTATCAAAGAACTGTTCAATCAGCTGGAGTGGGAATCGGGATACGACTACAAGACTGATCATGAACGCAAGTGAAGCTTCTCGTAGATACCAGCGTTTGGTCACTAGCATTTCTAAGGAATACCCCAGCGGAGTCTCCAGAAGTTGATATTCTGTCCAGATCATTGGATGGCGATTCCGAGGTCTACTCAACTGGCCTGATCCTTCAGGAATTGCTTCAGGGGTTCTCTGGCCTAAAAGCCGCTGAGGCGATTGTCGAACGCTTCACCGCGCTGCCTATGGTGGTACCGGATACCCGAGATTACATAGAGGCTGCACAGGTACGCAACCTGTGTCGGCGCAAAGGCGTACAGGTTGGCACTATTGATGCCTTGATTGCTCAACTTGCGCCATTGATCTTGAGCTGCTCACAACAGACGATGACTTCAAAAACATGTCAAAGCATGTGAAACTGAAGCTTGCGATGAAGTGATCCACTGGAACTAACTCCCATACCCGTGATTTAGGCTGCTTTGAAGTCCGGCGGGTGTTGCCTTCCGGACAGCGCGCTATGTATGGTCGGTCCCTTTATCTTTTTAGACCATCTGGGACCGGCTATTTTTCATCCCGATATTAGCAATAATTTTTCTGATTTTCTTGAGGCTAAAATATCAACTATATGATTTTAAATGGGTATAATATATTTTTCGCTCAGAACCCGTCCGTAACGTTCCACGTCGTGATGGGTCGAGAGTCCTGATGCAAGCTCGCGGCGCAGGGCTAAATCGTGTCTTAATGATG
>JAAUQA010000211.1 GCA_012032855.1 Candidatus Competibacteraceae bacterium | reverse complement strand
TAGTACACAGATTTGCTTCTCCACTTTTGGTTGCCGCCTTTGTACAATCGAAACTTGGCGAATATAAACCCTTAGTGCCACAGAAGTTGATTACCCCATACGCTTCAAAGTTTCCTTTCCACAGTTTTTCTACCTGATCCTTATTGCAATGCAAAGTCCAACTCGCCATTGTGTCGTAGCCTTCGGCAATTATGCTCTTGGCCTTATCGGTATACTTTGATTCGGGATATTTATTAATGAAAGCTTCAAAAGATTGAACGTATTCCTCCCAAATACATTCGATATCGCCTTCGCAGCCCCCCTCCGAAGGACGGAGCAATAGCGTCTTAAACTCCCCTTCCTCGTTAACAACCGTTACCTCATCCCGATAAGACCCGATCCTCTTGGTGTAACCTTCTACACCTTGTTGAGTTCGCACGTAAGCATAACCCGCACAGTCCAACACATCGATTATCTCAATGATTTCACCGCTACTAGCGGTCCCTACAGGCGGTACCTTTCTTTCCGTGGACTCGCCATAAGGGCAGGTCTCGGCACCGTATTCAGTGGCGGGCTCGGGGTAAAGCGTCAATTCTTCCAATATCTTTAGTGTTGCTATCGCCGACTTTACTCCTGTACCGGCGACTGCATCAGTATCGGCACTATCGGCACCATAAACCCGAACCGTGTCGCCAATCTCGACTTGACCAGATGCGCTCGTTATTTTGGCGATAGCAATATTTTTAACCTTCTTTATGATCTCGGCTTCGGCAATCGGCTTGTCCTCGTCGGCCATTGAGGTTGGCTTAAGAACCGTTATCCGCACACCCTCAATTAAACCTGTGGAATCCTTGAAATTGAGGTAAAGAATACCCGTTTCGCCGATTTTAACGACCTCCCCGCGATTCACAATTCTTATTTGATTGGTTGTGCCGTAAGAAGCTTCAGAGAAGAAAGCGACTGTTAATATGACTAGTATTACGATATCTATACGAATTTTTAAATCTCGCACTTTGTAAAAGTTTAATATCATTTTATTTCCCCCAAACTGCCCTGCATTTTGTTAGCCCCTACCTGGAATTGACAGAGGTAATCCCGCAATCTTTCAGTCTCCCCTCTTTCTAAGAGTTCGTCGATTTGTGATGGTAGCCACTGACAATCTTGGGGCGAAAACCTACAATAGCTACAATTCGATAAAGCCGGAACTATGCCGTAGACAGTTTCCCAAGTTCCACCCTTTTCACAGGCAATAAGCGCATCCTTCCACGGTTCCACCGATACTAATTGCTGTTTCCCGATGGAATAGGTCTCAGTAGCGCCAACATATCCTGTGCCCCACGCAACTTGAACATAACCATCGCAGAATGTGAGCGTGTACCCCCGGATAAATTCTCCATGTTCTTTTAGGCCCTTAAGCCTATCGCCTAGCGTTCCAACAGCTTCATATTCATCAATAGCAGATTTCTGATACTCACTTATTGAACGACGGTCAACGCATTTTTCAGCTATTACATCATCAATGCCATGAACTTGAACCTTGTCGCCAATCTGTACTTGATCAGATGCGCGCGTCACTCTGGCGATAGCGGTATTTTTAACCGCCTTTATGATCTCGGCCTCGGCAACCGGCTTGTCCCCGTCGCTTACAGATGTAATCTTGACGATTGTTACCTGCCTGCCTTCGGTTAAACCCGTTGCATCCTTGAAATTGAGGTAAAGGATACCTGTTTCACCGATTTTAACGACCTCGCCGTGATTCACAATCTTCATTGGTATAATTGATGTACCGTAAGAAACTTCAGAGAAGAGAGCGACCGTTAAACTGACTAAAAAAGCGATGCCTATACGAGTTGTTGCATCACACAGTTTGTTAAGACGAATAATCATCTTCTTGCTCCAAAGAATTCCACATTGCTAACTATCGTCCACGCATCCGCATAATTGCCAGCATTTGACCTGTATTATCCGCCGTGTCCGCCGCTGCTTGTATTAATTGTCCTGAAGCGACGGCGACCAAGCTACCTACGACACCTCCCAACCAGGGCAGGATGGCCAATAAAATGATCTGTCCGGGAACGGTTCCCCTGCCTTCCATCAGGGCGGCCAGCGTAATGAAGACTCCGATCACACAGCCGATGAGTCCTACCCAACCTAGAAATGAGAACATAGCTCCCACAAACCGGGCCGTGTTATACCTTGAACCGTATTCCGACATTGTTTTCTACCTCATTTTTTTATAAGCAACCCATTGCGGGCTGGTTTCCCTTTTATGATGGGTGGGAAAAATAAACCTTCTGGCATGACCAGCCACTGACTATGGCCAGAAATCATCATCCAACGCCTGCTCCCAACTAAACGGGCAGGAAACCGGCCATTGCTCAGGCGGCAGACCGGTATCCCGAAAAGCCATCAGGCGGGCGTCCCGATAAGCATCCGTAAAAGCCTCGGCCAGCAGCGGTTTTACGCTGGGGTTTTTGCGAATCAGCCGGTGGAGTTTTTCCCGTTGCTCCATGATCGTGGCCGCCCAACTGTTGCAACGGCCTTCGGGATAGCGTTGCCACTTCAACAGATGCGCCAGTAGCACTCCCAGCCGATTCTCAATTTGCGTGATTTTGGCGCTGCCCATATCCTCGATTTCCTCGATTAAATGGTTAACGTCCAGCGCCGTCCACTGCTGGTTTTTTAAAAATTCTGCCTGTTGTTGAGCCCAGGCGTAAAAATCGCGTTCGTATAAATCGTTGGCGTTCATGATGGGAATTCACCAATGCTGTTGGCTGTTTGCATTAGCGAGTCAGGACGATATTCAGTGCTGACAGATCAAGGGGTTTACCTGACCGCAACGAGAAAATTGCCGGCTTGAGGGATGCCCGGCGGGTATCAGGCGCTAATCCTTCAAACACAAAGCTGACCCGTTGAGAATAGCCCGGCGCGAACTCCTGACTGAGTTTATCGGCGTGGGTCTGTGTGCCGATCTGGACCGATCGGGCGCGGTAAGCGTTGCCTTTTTCATCCACCAACAGTGTCCAAGCCGCATGAAATTCAAACGCTTGCGCCACGCCGCGATTGGTGACCCGCATACCACAGGTAACCGTTCCAAGGCCCTGACAGTTATCCACCGTCAATTCCAACTCACTGGCCGTCACGGTCCCGGCCTGTGGCATTATTCCGGCTGTCACGGCGCCAGTGCTGGTAATCACGGTCGGTGTCGAGGTCAAAAACGGTTGCGTAATCAGCGTATCCGGTATCTGCCCGTTGGCGAACGGGCCCAACAGTTGATCCTTGGGTAATTCCATGATGGTGGTCGCGAGCACTTTGGACGTTTTCAAATCGACCATTTGCGCCTTAATCTCCACGGTCTCGCCTTTGTCCTTCATGGAGCCGATCATCATGCCGGTCTCCGGCGACAGAGGGGTTATCGGAACCTGGCCGAACACGTTCGCTGGCGTCGTGCCGAGCGCGGCTACTAAACGTTGCAATCCTTGGCTGACGGTAGGCGTTTTGGCGATAGTCACTTCCGCCGCCACCGTGATACCCGCTGTTTCCAGACTCACCAGCCGGGCGTTGACCGCGACCGAATTACCCTGATCGACGATGGTGCCCAGCACCATGCCGTTCGCCCCTAACAGCTTGCCCACCTCATGCGCAGAAGTGAGGTCAACCAGGCCCGAATAGGTCAACTCCTGTTCCTGCAAGACTTTTTCCAGATGACTGCGTTCGACCACCGGGACGCCCTGGCGCACAAGTTCCGTAACCAGCTTCTCCTGCAAGGTTACGCTGAACTCCGTTGGTTGACCGTTATAGGTGAAGGGAGTAATGACCCATTGGCCTTGCGGGCCCTCTCCTGCATAGACCTTATCGCCGATCTTGGGCGGCATTCGCGCCTCGCCCTCCAAGTGGGCCAACGCCTTATTGTCCGGAAATAAACGGTTGAGTTTGGCTACACCGACCGGCTCCTCGCCACGGCCCACAGTCACGCTGCCCACCCGCACCGGATCACTTGGTCGCACCAGATTGACCATGCTGCCTTCGATCAAACCCTGCTGCCGCTCGAATACAATATAAAGCAGACCGGTTTCCCCCACCTGGGCCAGATGGCCTTCGCTGGTGATCATCAGCTTGGACGCCAGTTGGCGCACGGCCTCGTCCGGTTCAACAGCGGCTTGGATCGGCTTGATTCCGGTCAGCAGCAAGCATCCAGCTATTAGAACGAGCGTTATTTTGCTCAATTGGACTGTCTCACGACTGTATTCATGCGTTCCTCCAAGCTCATTTCGGCTCCAGCATTAAACCCGCAATGCTGGCGAATAAACTCCGAACACTCGGATAACCGCAATATTCCGAGCTAAAGGTAAAGCGGTTGTTATCCGGGGCGACCTCACCACGAAAAACAATCGTGGAGATGCGAGGCGCTGATGGCGGCAGATCCCGCTGGTGCACCATCTCGGCTTCCTTGAAGGCATATTGGACACCTTTTTCGTTCACCAGGTAGGTGTTCTCGCGTGGACTGCACAATTTCAAACCCAGTTTACCCTTGGTCCGGTTGGTGTATTTCAAGGTTAATAGCAAGCTGCCTACCTCCTGCCGGAAGGACACGACATCAATCCGAACCCGATCGTCCTCAAAAAACAACGCATCAGTGTTTTGTGGCGCAGTGCTGGAGGGAGCGCCGCCGGGCCGCACAACAACCGCTGTGTCAACGACCACTCGATCCAGACCCTGGGTAATCATGGGCGTTTTAGCGATTTCCACCTCCGTCGCCGCTACGACGCTGGCGGTGCCCAGTTCCACCAGCCGTGCGTTGACCGCTACCGAGTTGCCTTGATCAGCAATCGCACCCAGTACAACCCCATCCGCGCCTAATAATTTGCCGACTTGTTGGGCGGAGCTTAAATCGAATAACCCTGAATAACTCAATTGTTGCTCTTTCAGGATTTTCTCCAACTGACTGCGTTCGACCACTGGCAGGCCCTTTTGCACCAGCGCGGTCACCAGCTTATCCTGCACAACGAGGCTGAAATTCTGTGGCTTGGTTGCCGTAGGTGAACGGCGCAATCACTAACCGGGTTTGGGGTTGGTTGGCGACGATTACCTTATCACCGGGTTGGGGACCCAAGTCAGTCGCTGTGCCTACCATTTGCGCTAGCGCTTTATTACCGCTGAACAGCTGAGTAATGCGGGCCGAGCCAATGGCGATTTCCCGTTGACCGGCAATTCGGTCGCCCGCCTTGATGGGGTCGCCCTGCCGAATGACTTCCACCTGATGGCCCTGCGCCAAGCCACTTTGCCGCTCAAACTGAAGATAGAGCAGGCCGGTTTCACCGACTTGTACGATTTTTCCTTCGTTAACTCCGGTCAACGCGTCCGCCAGACGCCGTACCGCCGAATCAAGATCGGTGGCGGCCAAAGCTGAAGATAGCCAGAACGTGGTTAACACGACGCTCCAAAACGCCCGCCACAGCATCACTGATCTGATCATGATGTCTTTTTCTCCTTCACAACGTGCCCATTAACGGCAAAAATCGCCGAAAAGTAGTCTTTGTAAGACTGATGGGTAGGAAAAACCAAGCCGTAGGCATCAATGTTAATCAATGAGGATGCCTACTCTACCTTTAAGCAAAAATCCTGCCCGCTCCGACGCCGCGGCAATCTTTGCGCCGTCATCATCTTCAATCAGTAAATCAACCGGTTGCACACCTTCTGTCCGAATGGCCCTCACCACCAACGGATTGACGCCGATCAACGCGTTCGCCAGCAACGCCGCCGGGGAGGCGCTGTACACACCTAGCCCTTGCTCCTCCAATAGATTTGGGTTGATCCTGGACAGGTCATACACAAGGTTCCCCGAAGCAGTGAGTATGCGTGGAAACAGCGCTGGCGTAATCATTAAACCCCGCGCATCCACGATTACACCGGAATAACTTGTCGTGTCGGGCTCCAGCATTGGCGAAGCCTGAGCCTTTTTCATGCGAGTTAGTCGCTGTAACTCCAGAGGAGCCAGCGCCGTGACCAACCCGGTTCTTCCCAGCAGGGAAAATCGGGCTAATAACACGATACTGCCTTCTTCCCCGTTCCATCCTCAACAACTTCCGCTCTTTCCACCAGCTCCCTCAACCGACGCTCCAATATACTTTGCGGGTGGGCAATGTGGCGTAGCGGAAATCGTGCATTGATCTGAACAAAGGGGAGCGTATTCAATAAATGTTGCTTGGTGGCTTGCAAAGCCTGTTGTCGAACCGATTCCAGCGCGGTGACATCATTTCCTGTTGGAACCT